>NZ_JBFAIM010000011.1:0-269661 GCF_040654715.1 Nonomuraea sp. NPDC050643
TCGAAGTCGGGGGTGACGTCGGAGACGTCGATGTAGTGGGTGTCGTCCACGCGGACGACGGGCTTCTCGGCGCCGGGCGCGCCGATACGCATGAGATACACGGATGGTTCTCCGAATCCAGTCGTACGGGGTCCGTCAGGCCGACGTTAGACCATCCGCTCAGGACGCCGCCGTGCCGAGGGTGGCCCCCGGCACGGCGGTGACGCCGACCAGCCGTTCGACACCGCGATGGCCGACGGTGGCGGGGTTGTTGTCGCGGCGCGTCCAGCCCGAGCAGACATTGCCGTTACAGGCCGCACCCGTCGAACGGAACCGGGCACCGGAAAGGACGACGTTTCTTGACCGCCGTCATTCCGTGAATGGCGTGTCCGGTCACCTGCGCCGATGAGAATCTGAGCACTGCCATTGATCTGGGAGGGGATATCGATGCTCGACACGGTTACGGCCGGCACGCAGGACGGCAGCACGGACGATCTGGCCAAGGACGGCGTCGTCGGAGTCACCATCGTCTGGGCCGACAACAACGGGATCCCCCGATCGCGGACGGTGCCCATCGGCGAGTTCGACGCGGTGGCCGAGCGGGGGGTCGGCGTCACGCCGCTGTTCGCGGTGTTCGACTCGCACGACGCGATCACCTTCGAGCACGCCCCGCTGGGCACCCCCTCCGGCGACATCCGGCTGGTGCCGGTCTCCGGCCGGATCGTCCGGCTGGCCGGCCAGCCCGGGTTCGCCTGGGTGCCCGGCCGGCAGGTGGCGGCCGACGGGTCCGCGTGGCCGTACGACCAGCGGAGCGTGCTGGAACGCCAGGTCTCCCGGGCCGCGGCGCTCGGGCTGGACTTCCTGGCGGGCTACGAGGTGGAGTTCCACCTCAGCCGGGCGGACGACGGCGACGACGCCCGGCCCGTCTACGAGGGCCCCTGCTACGGCCCGGCCAAGATGCTGGCCGTGGACGGCTTCGCCGAGCAGTTGCTGCACGACCTCCATCACAACGGCGTGCCGGTCGGCCAGTTCCACGGCGAGTACGGCCCAGGACAGTACGAGTTCAGCATCTCCCCCGCCGACCCGGTCACCGCCGCCGACCGGCAACTGCTGGCCCGGCAGACCGTGCACGCCGCCGCCCGCGCCCACGGCCTGCGGGCGAGCTTCGCGCCGCTGGTCACCCTCGGCCAGGTCGGCAACGGCTGGCACCTGCACACGTCGGTGTCACGCGCCGGGGTGAACCTGCTGTCCGGCGGCGACGGGCCCGCGGGCCTGACCGCCGAGGGCGGCGCCTACCTGGCCGGACTGCTGCGCGACCTGCCCGCGGTCGTGGCCGTCACCGCGCCCAGCCTGTCGTCGCTGCACCGCAGGCGGCCCGGCTACTGGTGCGGCGCGTACACGTTCTGGGGGGTGGAGAACCGGGAGGCGGCCCTGCGGCTCGTGCCGGCCACCGAACTGCTGGGCGCCGCGCACGCCAACGTCGAGCTCAAGCCGTCCGACGCCTCGGCCAACCCTTATCTGGCGCTGGCCGCCGTCATCGCGGCGGGCGTCGCCGGGATCGAGGACGGGCTCACGCCGCCCGCGCCCGTGCAGGAGGACCCCGGCACCTGGACCGACGAGCGGCGGGCCGAGCACGGCGTGCGCCCGCTGCCCGCCACCGTCGCGGAGCAACTCGGGGCGTTGCTGGCCAACGACCGTATCCGCGGCGCGCTGGGAGAGGAGCTGACGGGCGCCTTCCGCGCGGTACGCGAGTCCGACGCCGCCCGGGCGGACGGCCTCGACGCGGCGGACGTGGTCCGCTCCTACCGCTGGCTCTACTGAGACCGGCTTCACTGAGACGCAGGGGCCGCGCCGGCGCGCCGAGGCTCAACGGCCCGCGCCGGCACGGCCCTTCCAGGTCGGCGCGAGCCGGCCTGGTGCTGCGACGCCGGCCGATCAGCCCCGCTTGGCGGCCGGCCAGCCGTATCCCCAGCCGCCCTGGACCATGGTCTGGAAGGCCCAGCCGTCCTCGGTGCGCACCAGCAGATCGGCGTAGTGCATGCTCTCCTGCCCGCCTTCGACCGTCATCGTCGCCTCGGTCTCCACCACGACCAGATTGCGGCTGACGAAGTGCGGGGTCCGCTTCGACCGGAGGTCCAGCCCCGCCGTGCCGCCGCCCATGGCCTCCTTCATCGCCTCGACGTATTCCGCCCGCGTCCACTGCCGGACGGTCGCGTGGCCGTCGGGGACGTCGGTGGCCAGGTTCATCGGGAAGACCGCGAGGTCGGCCAGCTTCTCGATCGCGCCCTGCTCGGCGAGCGCGTCGTATTCGGCGAACCACTCCTCGACGCTCTTCAGTTCCTCGTTGGTCGGCTCGTACATGTGCGCCCCTCACTCTAGACCGTACGCCGTACCGTACATCATACGGTTCGAAGGCGCAAGGCGGTCGCCGGGAGGACTCGCCGGGGGTCGCGGCCTGGCGGCCGGGCCCGTACGCCCGCGCCGCCAGGTGATCCGCTCAGGAACCGGTCGCCGGCCTCACCGCTCGCGCCTGGCCGTGTCTGCGACACGTGCCGCTTCGACGCGGGTGAGCCGGCCGACCGCCTTCCGCCTCTTCGCCGGAGAACGGCGGGGCGGGAACCGTTCTAGCCTGTGACCAGTTTCGCGGTCGGGATGATCTGGCGCGGGATCGTCGGGCTGGACCAGTGGAGCTGGGCGATGGCGTCGTATCCGCCGTCGTAGTACTCCATCCTGATGTCGTGCGCCCCGGCCGTCAGCGCCACCTCACCGCTGTCCTCGCGCTTGGAGTGGTCGGTCCAGTTGTCCACGACCGGCTTCCCGTCCACCCAGAGCCGGACGCCGTCGTCGCTGGTGGTGATGAACGTGTACGTCTCCGCCTTGTCGGCCACGACCTTGCCCGTCCACCGGACGCTGAACGTGTCGGCGCCCACCGCCGGGTCGGGGGCGTTCGCGCCCCAGTCGAAGTCCACGACGGGGTCGACCCGGGTCACCTTCGGGGCGGTCAGGTCGGCGTTGTCGAAGTAGGTGGCCGTCAGGCCCTGCTGCTCGACGACCAGGGTCGTGACCGTGCCCGGCGGCAGCGTCAGCGTGGCCCTGCCGGCCGCGATCGGCGCGGTTGCGACGTTGTGGGGCGCCCACGCGTCGGCGCTGCTCCGCCAGACCGTGGCCGTGCCCGTGGTCAGCCCGGTGAACGTGAACGCGGTGTCCAGCGGTTCGGCGCCCACGTTCACGAGGACGACGTTCTTGGCCGCGTCGGAGGCGAACACGTGCAGCTTGTCGCTGCTCGCCGTCGCCTCCACCATCGTCGTCCCGAACGGCCTGAACCGGCTCTCCCCAGTGAACATGCCGATGCCGTGGTAGATGGGCAGCGGCTCACTGCGCGGGACGCCGCCCTCGCCCTTCGTGCTGGTCAGGCCGAGCTGGCCGTTCTTGTCGCCGTACTGGTAGGCCGAGGCGCCCGCGTGCAGGATCTGGCCGAGCGCGGCGGCGCCCCACAGGGTGTTGAAGTGCGTCAGCGTACGCGCGCCGCCCGGGTCGTTGAAGTCGGAGTTGAACTCGCCGATCTGGATGTCGATCTTACGGCCGAGCACCGACTCGGCCAGCGCGCTCACCTCCTTGAGGTCCGTCTCGTACGACCGGATGACGGACCCCAGCATGGCCTCGTCGGTGATCGGCTCATCGCCGTTGCCGTAGTCGTGGTAGTCGAGGAAGTCGACGCGGCCGCCCGACCCCTCCAGGAACGTCCTGATGTAGGGGAGGTCGTTCCATGCCGTGGCGGGGCCGCCGACGCGTACCGCCGGGTCCTTCGCGTCGAGGGCGTCGGTGATCAGGTTGAACCGCCTGCTGTACTCCGCCGCCGACATCTCCGGCTTCTGCGGGGTGCAGGTGCAGTTGAGCTCGTTGCCCAAAATGAAGCGCCGGACCGGCGTACCCGAGGCGGCGAAGCGCTCATAGAGGGCGACCGCGTCGCCACGGTTCACCTCGGCGGTCTGACGGCCGTCCACCGGGAGGATGACGACCGGCTCCGCGCCCAGCTCACGGATGGCCGTGATCCAGGCGTCGCCCGAGATGGTCTTGTCGCACTCCCAGCCGCCGCAGACGATCGGGCTGTCGTGGTTGCCGGGCTCCTGGTAGTGCAGCTCGATGCGCATCCGGCCCGGCTTCAGCGCGCGCAGGTTCTCGCGGTGCCTGGGGTCGTTCGTGATGTACGACTGTTCGCCGTACCCGGTGATGCCGACGCCGTAGTCGGCGGCGGACAGCGTACGGATCGGCTTGGTGAAATCGACCGACACGGTGGCCGACGCGGCGGCCCGCGCCCCTGTCGGCCACATCGCGACGGCGGCGGCCAGGCTGCCCGCGAGGGCGGCACGCAGCACACGGCGCGCTAATGCAGTCATCGTTCTCCTGACACGAGATCTACGAGATCCAGTGGATCATGACAGAGATGGATGACATTGGAGTGAATTCTGATGTGACGGGGTGATCGGCGCGCTCGCCGGTCCTGGGGCTGGCCGGATCAGCCCTCCGCGGGCGGTCCGGCCAGGTCGGCGAGGGTCTGGTGGAGTTCGGCGGTGTCGGTGCCCGCCCAGCCGACGTACCCGTCGGGGCGGACGAGCACCAGCGGGCCGCCGATCGCGGCGGGCGCGGCCACCTCGACCCGGTCCGTCCAGCCGGTGACGTCGGCGGCGCCGATGAGGACGAAACGGCCGCCGCGCAGCGCCTCGTAGAGCCGGCCGCCGCCGGCCAGCGGCACGTCGCCGGCGCGGGTGCCGACCAGCTCGTGCGCGCCGCCGGGCGCGGGATAGGTGTAGCCGATGCCGCTGAGCTGCCCGGTGACCTTCGTACGGATCCGGTCGACGGACAGCGCGCTCCGTGCGGCGAAACCGCGGATCGCCCGGCCGGCGGCCGACTCGATCATGGCGGCCCGGATGATGGCGCCGCTGCTGCGGAGCACCGAGCGGCCGACCGGGTGACGCTCGGCCTGGTAGGTGTCGAGGAGGCTCTCGGGCGCGCCCCGCAGCACCGCGGCGAGCTTCCAGCCGAGGTTGGCCGCGTCCTGCAGCCCGGTGTTCATGCCCTGGCCGCCGGCCGGCGAGTGGACGTGCGCGGCGTCGCCGGCCAGGAAGACCCGGCCCACGCGGTAGTCCGGCACCTGCCGCTCGTCGCTGTGGAAGCGGGACAGCCAGCGGGCGTCGTACATGCCGAAGTCGCTGCCGAGGGCCCGCCTGGCGACGTCGCGGACCTCGTCCAAGGTGAGCGGCTCGTCGTCGGGCACCGTGTGGCGGCGGTCCCAGGCGAAGACCCGGTAGTAGCCGTCGCCGAAGGGCGCCATGAACGCGAAGGCGTCGCCGACCCCGTTGACGGTCAGCATCTCGGCCGGCTGTTCGGCGAGCCTCACGTCGGCGAGCATGATGGACTTGAGGACCGACTTGCCGGCGAAGGGCTGGCCGAGGGCCCGCCGCACCGCGCTGTGGTAGCCGTCGGCGCCCACGGCGTAGGCGGCGCGGTGGGTGCCGTGCGCGGTGGTGACCGTGACCCCGGTGGCGTCCTGGCTCAGGTCCACGACGTCGGCGTCGTACACGATCTCGGCGCCCGCCTTCAGCGCCCGCTCCAGCAGCAGGTGCTCCACGTTGTACTGCGGCGTGATCAGCAGGTACGGGAACCGGCTGGGCAGCTCGCCCAGATCGACCTCCACCCGCTCGAACAGCCGCACCCGGCGCAGGGCGGCGCCCATGGGGACGAGCCGGTCGGCCAGGCCACGGGCGTCGAGCTGCTCCAGCGTGCGGGCGTGGACGCCGAACGCCCGGGAGAGGTTGGAGATCCGGTCGTCACGCCGCTCCAGCACCGTGACGGGGATCCCCGCCTCCGCCAGGTCTCCCGCGAGCAGCAGACCGGTGGGCCCCGCTCCTACGACGATCACCTCGGCCATGACGCCTCCCTTTAGGTCAACGTTTGTTGGCACCACTGAATCACCGCTTCAGCGGCGTGTCAACACTTGTTGGCCTACGGGTGTTGTCATTCGCCTCGCACGCGGTAGTGGTAGCCGTGCGACGCCGTGAAACCCAGGCCTTCGTAGAGCGCGCGGGCCGGCAGGTTGTCCTCCTCGACCTGGAGATAGAGGCGCGGCGCGCCCTGCTCGTCCGACCAGCGGGCGGCCGCCGCCACGACGGCCCTGGCCACGCCCTCGCGCCGGTGGCCGGGGTGGGTGGCCATGCAGAACAGGCCCGTCCAGCCGTCCTCCGCGACCGCCAGCCCCAGACCGGCGACGCCCTTGGCGAGCAGCACCGCCTTCGACGTGATGCGCTGGATGACCGGCATGTCGTCGGCATGGCCGTGCACCGCCTCGAACAACGCGGCCCAGCGCGCCTGGTCGTGCACGACCTCGACCCCGGCCCGATCCCCCGTCTGGTCATCGAGCTGGTCATCGGCCGCGGTCAGGACGGTCGCGGTGTCGGCGGTCATGACCAGGGTTCTGGCCTCCCTGGCGTAGCCGCGGGCCGCGAGGAGCGCGTCGAGGTCGGCGTGCTGCTCGGCGGGGCTCACCTGGACGATCGCGGGGAGCGCCGGCTCGGCGTAGAAGGCCTCCATCGCCGGGATGTCCGCCCGCGCGCCGAAGAGCGGGAGCGCCGAGTTGGAGCGCCTGCGGTGCACGCCGGGCGTGTGACGCAGGAGCCAGCCGCCGCGTTCCTCGGTGTACCGGGCGGGCCAGGCGTTGACGGCGCGCCGTTCGATCTGCCACGGGCCGGACCCCGCGCACAGCCGTACGAGCTCGGGGACCAGCCGCCTGAGCATCTCCTCGTCGCGCGGGTCGCAGGGCGCGTACTCGGTGATGCCCAGGCCGATGATCTCGTGCCGGGCGGCCAGGGCGGCCACCGCCTCGGTCAGTCGCTCCGGGGACAGGCCGCCGGGTTCCGGGTAGCCGACCGACGTGATGCCGTCCAGGACGTCCAGATCCACGTGAACGTAGAGGACCGCGTCCTCGTCGACGGTGGACAGGTCCCCGATGCCGGCCCGCCGGATGTAGTCGGCCTCCGCGGGGTCGAGCGCGCGCGTCCCGGCCAGGGCGATCTGGTCCGGGCGCAGCGCGGGTGAGCGGACCAGGTCGGCGGGGCCCTCGCCCTGGAGCGTACGCAGGATCATGCCGTGGAAGGCGCCCGACGGGGACGTCTCCGGGGAGTTCATGTCGCCGTGGGCGTCGAACCACACGAGGTTCAGGCGGTCGCCGTGGCGGCGCAGCGCGGCGGTGACCGGTTCGAGCTCGACCCCGCAGTCGCCGCCGACCGTGACGACGAAGCCGTCCGGCGGCAACGCCCGCCGGACCCGGTCGGCGGTCTCGGCGAGGGTGCCGCCGGTCTCCACGCGTACGTGCTCGGCCCCGGGGATCATCGCCGCCAGCCGGGCCGCGCCTTCGACCAGCCGGGGCGCCGTGGGCGACGACGATCCCCGCCACTGGGGGATCTCGACGACGGTCGGCATGCCGACCTCCTCTGTTGTGAACGGTGTGGGTAGGCCGACAGTGTGACGTGGTCCAATTGGCAACGTCCACTTAGCGTTTCTGTGCTGATCTATAAGGTTGCCTTGATGTTGGATCCCGGCCGGCTGCGGCTGCTGCGCGAGTTCGCCGAGCACGGCACGATGACGGCCGTGGCCGAGGTCTGCGGCCTGACCTCGTCCGCCGTCTCACAACAGCTTGCCACTCTGGAACGCGAGGCCAAGGTCCCGCTGTTCGAGCGGGCCGGGCGCCGCGTCCGGCTGACGGCGGAGGGGCTGCGCCTGGTACGGCACGCGCACATCGTCCTGAACGCCCTGGACGCGGCGGAGGAGGATCTCCGCTCGTCCCCGACCCCGAGAGGACCCGTCCGGGTGGCCTGCTTCGCCACGGCAGCGGTCCACCGCCTGCTGCCCGCGATAGCCGCCGCCCGGACCCGCCATCCGGCCCTCCACGTGATCGTCTACGAACTCGAACCCCGCGAGGCGGTCGAGGCGCTCCGGGCCGGCGGCTGCGACCTGGCCGTCTCCTTCACCTACAGCCTGATCCCCGAGGACCCTCCGCCGGGCGTCTCCCGGCGGGCGCTCGGCGCCGAACGCATCCTGATCGCCCTTCCCACCGGCCACCCGGCCGCGCCGGGCCCGGTGGACCTGCGCTCGCTGCGGGAGGAGCAGTGGATCGCGGGCTCGCGGGGCACCACCGACCACGAGATGCTCGACCGCGCCTGCGCGCTGGCCGGCTTCCGTCCGAACGTCATCCACACGGCCGACGACTACGCGCTCGTCCTTCGCATGGTGAGCGAGGGGCTGGGCGCCAGCCTGGTGCCCGAACTGGTCGCCACGACGGTCGGCACCCCCGATGACGTCGTGCTCCGTCCGATCTCCACGGTCGAGATCACCCGGATCACCCACGCCCTGATCCGCACCGGGACCCCGGCGGTCAACGCCATGCTCGACCTCCTCGGCGCCGCGACCGGCTCGGCGCAGGTCGGCCCCTGACCACGATCTCGCCCTTACGGGCGGCGGAGGAAGGGGAGGATCATGACCGGTTCACCTGCATCATTCCGGCTCGGCAACGAGATTCTCGCGTTCCGCTTCGTCGCCACGCTCTCGGAACGGCGCGGCGACCCGGTGGAGCGCATCGCCACGCCGGAGCGGCTGCGGGCCTGGCTGGGCGCCAACGGGCTCGGCGACGCGCCGGTCTCCGACTCCCTGCTGCGCGACGCCCGCGAGCTGCGCGAGGCCGTCCACCGGGCCGGCACCGCCGTCGCCGCGGGAGGCGTGCCGGAGCCGGCGGACGAAGACCTGCTCAACCGCTGGAGTGCCCGTCACCGGGCCCGGCTCCTCCTCAGCGGCGGGCAGGCGCGGTGGCGGCTGCCGGACGCCGATCCGGCGCGGGCCGCGCTGGCCATCGTCGCGCTCGACGCCGTCGCCGTCCTCGGCGGCCGGCACGACGGCGTGATCAAGCGGTGTGAACAGCGCACGTGCGCGGGCCTGTTCGTGGACA
This sequence comes from Nonomuraea sp. NPDC050643, assembly GCF_040654715.1. Classification (NCBI taxonomy): domain Bacteria; kingdom Bacillati; phylum Actinomycetota; class Actinomycetes; order Streptosporangiales; family Streptosporangiaceae; genus Nonomuraea; species Nonomuraea sp. NPDC050643. Next base: position 8,975 of record NZ_JBFAIM010000011.1, read on the forward strand.
CCAGCCGCGGGGGGCGACGGCGCTGGTGCTCGATGGCGACCTGCGAAAACAAGATCAAAAAGGCCAACCTCAAGGCGGCCCGGACGACCTGACCCCCGCCGAGACCGCCGGGACGACGGCCCAGGGCCACCGGGCACGGGCGACGTCGCACGACCACCCGTCGGCGCAGGACCACCGACCGACGCGGGACCACCGACCGGCGCAGGACCACCGACCGACGCGGGACCACCGACCGGCGCAGGACCACCGACCGACGCGGGACCACCGGGCCGCACGGGGTGAGCGTTCGAGGGGTCGGTCAGTGTTCGAGGAGGTTCGCGAGGCGTTCGAGGCTCTTCTCCATCGCGACCTTGTTCCGGGACGGGAAGCCGAGCAACGGGAACAGCACGCCGATCTTCGCCGTCGACCAGTCGAAGGTCTCGGTCACCCGGGTCTCCTGCTCGCCGACGGATTCGAGCTGCCAGCGCCACCGGTGGCCGCCGCCGTGCCGCCAGGCGATGAGCCGTCCCTCCTCGAACTCCACCACCTCGTTCTGGACCTTGTACGTCAGGCTCATCCTCATGTCCATCCCGAACCGGGCGCCCAGGCCGAGCCGCTCCGGAGCGTCCGTCTTGGAGGCCACCACGGTTCCCGACCCGTCGATCAGGCTGTGTTGACGCGGATCGGCCAGCAGGTCGAAGATCGCGTCGCTGTTCGCGCGGATGATCCGCGTGGCCGAGACCTGTCGTTTGCTCATGCTCGTCACTCCCGAAGTCGGACTCGTCCTGACAGAGGTACCGGCTCGGGCGTCGTCCCGCCCGCGTCTCCTCGTCCAGGTGATCATCCCGCCATTTCCCCCGCGGGTCACCCGGCCCGGCCCCGGGCCCCGTCCGTACGCGTGCGCGACCGGCGGGAAAGCTCGGCCCGGCTGCGGCGAAGGAAGGGCGACGACCGTCGGCAGGAGGGTGAGAGCGTGACGACCGAGACACGCGGGCAGGCGGGTGACGAGGAACTCGTCGCCCGCTTCCGGATGGACGCGGAGGAGTTCACGGCCGTCTACGACCGGTACTTCCGCGAGGTGTACCTGTACGCGGCCGGCCGGCTGGACGTCCAGGCCGGGGAGGACATCGCGGCGGAGACGTTCTGCCTGGCCTTCCGCGACCGGGAGCGCTTCGACCTGGCGCGCGGGGCGATCCGGCCGTGGCTGTTCGGCATCGCCACGAACCTGATCGCCCGCCACCGCCGCAAGGAGGCGCGCCACTACCGGGCGCTGGCCCGGACGAGCGCCGAGCCCGCCACCGACAGCCACGAGGGCCGGGTGATCGACTCGGTCACGGCGCAGCGCATGGGCCCCCGCCTGGCCAGGGCGCTGGCCGCGCTCAATCAGGGCGAGCGTGACGTGGTGACGCTGGTCTCCCTGGCGGAGCTCACCCACCAGGAGGTGGCCGACGCCCTCAGCGTCTCCTACGGAACCGTCGGTTCGCGGCTCAGCCGCGCCCGCAAGAAGATCCACCACGTGCTGGCCAAGGAGGACGACCATGGATGACCTGCGCGAGATCCGGACCCTGCTCGCCAAGCCCGACCCCTCTCCCGAGGCGGTCACCCGGCGGCGGCGGCAGTTGCGCTCCAGCATGCACCGCCCCGCGCCCCGGCGCCGGGCCCGGTGGTTCCTGGTCCCGGTGGTCGCCGCGGCCACGGCCGCCGCGGTCGCGATCGTGCCCGGCCGTCTCGGGGGGTCGCCGCCACCGCCACCCCCGTCGGCGTCGGCGTCGGCGCCGTCGAACGCGCGGGAGGTCCTGCTCGTGGCCGCCACCTCCGCGGAGCGCGCGCCCGAGGGCTCCGGGACGTACTGGCACATCACCGTCACCCAGGAGGGGCGGCCGCCGCAGGAGTACTGGTACCGGCGAGACGGCCAGTTCTGGCTCAAGGGCGCGGGGCTGAAGGGTGAGGGCAGGCTTCTCAGGTTCACCAGGAAGCCCGAACTGTTCGCGGTCGGAGCGCTGCGCATGACCTTCGACGAGCTACGGGCACTTCCGGACGAGGCGGACGCCCTCTACACCCGCCTGCGGTCGGCGATCGCCGAGCGCGGCCTGCGCACCAGCGCGGGTCCGGCGACGGACGCCCAGCAGGACGGATTCGCCGTGGAGACGCTGCTCTCGCTGATCAGCCAGGCGCCGGTCTCGCCCCAGGTCCGCGCCGCCGCCTACCGGGCGCTCGCCACCCGGCCGGGCGTCGTGGACCTGGGTGAGACCGAGGGCGGGCGACGCCTGGAGATTCCGCTGGCGGTGGGTAAGGGCGTCGTGGTCGTGGATCCGGAAACCGCGCGGGTCCGCAACACGCCCGTCTGGGCCCCTCTCACGGGAGGGATCGCCTTCAGCGAGAAGGGGGTGACGATCGACGCCGAATGGACCGAACGGCTTCCCGCCGAATGAGGCGCGGAGGTCAGTCGAACTCCTCGACGTACTCCTCCGGCGGCCCCAGCTCGGGCCGGTCCCGCAGCTCCAGCACGTCGCCGAGCCGGTCCAGTTCGAGCACGGTCACGGTGTTCGCGCCCGCCCGCAGCAGCGGCGCCGGGCAGTACAGCGTGACCTGCGGCCCGATCTCCCAATACCGGCCGAGCAGGAACCCGTTGACCCAGACCATGCCCCGGCCGGAGCCCGGCAGCGCGAGAAAGGTGTCCGCCGGCGCGCCGACGTGCACGGTCGCCGTCCCGAACCCGGTCCCGCCGGCGGCCGGAGCGGCGACCGCGTGGGCGAGCTCCGTCGTGGACCACTCCTGCAGGGCGATCGGCGTGCTGTCCCAGCCCTGCACGATCCGCCGGTCGATGAGGACCGGGCCGAGCAGGCCCTTGTGCCGGCCGATGCCGGGCCCGTAGTTCACCCGGCCGAGGTTCTCGACCAGGATCTCCAGCCGGACGACGTCGCCCGTCCCGTGGAGGGGTAGCTCAGGGTGGTCGGGGTCGGCGGTGCCGAGGAACGTGCCATCGCCGAAGACCAGCGCCCGATCGCGTACGTCGGTGAGGACCAGCCGGTGCTCGCCCGCCGGCACGCGCGGATGCGCGGCGTGCAGGACCATGCCCGCGTCCAGCCCGAGCCGCTCGAACGAGGCCGGGCGCGGGCCGACCGAGGTGGGCGCCGGCACGGCCCGCAGCCCGGGGAGCAGGCCGGCCCGGTGGACGAGCGGGACCCGGGACGGGGGCAGCGCCGGCGGGCGGGCGGACACCCGTACGGGCCCGCGCGCGCCCAGCACCTCCCGCATGGCGTGGAACTTGGCGGTCAGCGTCCCGTCCTCGGCGACCGGCGCGTCGGAGTCGTAGCTGGTCACGGTGGGCTGCAACCGGCCCTCACGCTCGTTGGCCCCCGCCCAGAGCCCGAAGTTGGTCCCGCCGTGCGCCATGTAGACGCTCACGCTGCCGCCGTCGGCGACGATCCCCTCAAGGGCGCGCACGGCGCTGTCCACGCCGCGTACGTGGTGCCGCTCGCCCCAATGGTCGAACCACCCGTTCCAGAACTCGGCCACGACGAACGGCTCGTCCGGCCGCCGCTCCGCCTGCAGCCGCCGGGCGGCCTCCGGTTTGGAGCCCAGCGTGATGGCGGCCAGGGTGCCGGGCAGGGTGCCGCCGTCCAGCATCAGCTCGGTGGGGCCGTCGGCGGTGAACAGCAGCTCCCGGATCCCGCGTGAGACCAGGGCGTCGCGGTTCCACCGCAGGTACGCCTGGTCGTCGCCGTAGCTGCCGAACTCGTTCTCCACCTGCACCGCCACCACCGGTCCCCCCTCGGCGGCCTGGAGCGCGGCGATGCGCGGGACCAGCTCGTCGAACCAGCGGCCGACCGCGCCGGTGAAGGCGGGGTCGGAGCTGCGGATCGCGACGTCGCGGCCGGTGAGCCAGCTCGGCAGGCCGCCGTTCGACCACTCCGCGCAGATGTAGGGCCCCGGCCGCACGACGACGTCGAGCCCCTCCTCGCCCACGAGAGCGATGAACCGCTCGATGTCCCGCCAGCCGTCGAAGCGCGGCGCCGCGTCCTCGCGGGGCTGGTGGAAGTTCCAGGCGATGTAGGTGTCGACCGTGTTGAGCCCGAGGTCGGCCAGGCGGCGGATCCGGTCCCGCCACAGGTCGGGGTGGACGCGGAAGTAGTGCAGGCCCCCGGACAGGACGCGGTGGGGGATGCCGTGCCGATGAAGACGGCGCCCACGCCAGGTGAGCGCGCTCGCGGCCGGCGCGTCGGTCAGGGTCGTGGAAACGTCGGGCAGCTCGATCACGGTGGCAGAGCCTATGTTATCGATGCCATATGTAACAAGCACTGTAGGATCCGTGGGACAACGCCGTGAGAGAGGAGCTCCGTGACCAAAGCCACCGAGCGGCCCGCGAGGCAGCCGAGCATGGCTGACGTGGCCAGGACCGCCGGGGTGTCGGCGCAGACCGTCTCGCGCGCGCTCCGCGACTCGCCGAACGTCAACCCGGAGACCCGGAAACGCGTGCTCGCCGCCGTCGAGCAGCTCGGCTACCGCTTCAACAACGCCGCCCGGGTGCTCTCCTCCGGCCGCAGCCACACCATCGGGCTCGTGCTGCTGCAGTCGGGCGGCTACTACTCGCGCTCGGCGGTGACCGCCGGCGTCGAGGCCGCCGCCGGCGAGGCCGGCTACGCGGTGAGCATCGCCACCATCGCCAGGCTCGACACCGGCCTGATGGAGCGCTCCCTGTCCAAGCTCGCCGACCAGGGCGTGGACGGCATCGTCATCGCCGTGCCCCTCATCTCCGTGACGCAGAAGATGGAGGACATCACCCGCGACATCCCCACGGTCACGCTCGACGGCTCCCGCACCGCGAGCGCCCGGGTGCTCGGGATCGACCAGAAGGACGCGGGCCGCCTGGCCACCCAGCACCTGCTCGACCTCGGGCATCGCCAGGTCTGGCACGTCGCGGGCCCGGACGAGTGGATCGAGGCCCGCCAGCGGCGGCAGGGCTGGCAGGAGTGCCTGGCCGCGGCCGGCATCCAGGCGCCGCCCCCGCTGGAGGGCGACTGGTCGCCCGACTCGGGCTACCGGCAGGGCCAGGTCCTCGCGATGATCCCCGACGTGACCGCCGTCTTCGCCGCCAGCGACGAGATGGCCTTCGGCGTGATCCGCGCCCTGCGCGAGCGCGACCGCTCGGTGCCCGGCGACGTGTCCATCGTGAGCGTCGACGACATCGCCCTGGCGGCCTACTGCTCCCCGCCGCTGACCACCGTGCGCCAGGACTTCTACCGCTCCGGCGCGGCGGCCGTCGCCCTGCTGCTGCAGGGGGCCGAGGACGACGGCGAGTCGCTCCTCACGGCGTCACTGTCGGTCCGCGCCTCCACGGCGCCGCCGCGCTCGATCTGAGCCGGGTGACCACCGTTTGCGAAGTCCCTCTTGCGTCTTCCATGTTATCGATGCCACTGTAACAACGCGCCCCGTCAGGTGGGCAGATGTCCACGGAAGGATCCCAGAACCATGAGGAGATCACTCGTCCTCGCGAGCGCCGCGACCGCGGTGCTCGGACTGCTCACCGGCTGCTCGGCCGAGGGGGAGGGCTCGGGCTCCGGCAGGACGACCCTGAGCGTGGCCGCCCTCGAAGGCGGCTACGGGCGGGACATGTACACCCAGGTCATCCAGGCGTACGAGAGCGCGCACCCCGAAGTGGACGTGCAGCTCCAGATCTCGAAGAGCATCGAGGACGAGATCACCCCGAACATGAAGGCCGGCCGCTTCCCGGACGTCGTCGTGCTCGGTCAGGGCCGCAAGGCCGCGCTCACCGAGACGCTCATCAAGGACAAGGCGCTCGAAGACCTCACGCCCGTGCTGCGGGCCAAGGTGCCCGGCGAGGACAAGACCGTCGGGGACAAGCTCATCGAGGGCATCGTCGGCAACCTCAACACCAACCCCTACGGCGACGACAAGACGTACACGATGCCGATGTACTACGCGCCGACCGGCCTGTTCTACAACAAGGGGCTGTTCGACCAGAAGGGCTGGAAGGTCCCGGCCACCTGGGACGAGATGTTCGCGCTCGGCGAGACGGCCAAGAAGGAGAAGATCGCGCTGTTCACGTACCCGACCGCCGGGTACCTGGACTCGTACTTCTTCGCGCTGCTCGCCGATGTGGGCGGGGAGCGGTTCTACACCGACGTGATGACGTACAAGCAGGGCGTGTGGCAGACGCCGCAGGCCAGGCAGGTGCTCGACCTCACCACCCGGCTGCTGAAGTACGCCGCCCCCACCACGGTCGGCTACGCCAACGAGCAGGACTTCACCAAGAACCAGCAGTCCGTGCTCGACGACAAGGCGCTGTTCATGCCGAACGGGACCTGGATCGTCGGTGAGATGGCCGACGCGCCGCGCGCCGACGGCTTCGCGTGGGGCCTGACGCCGCTGCCGGCGGTCACCGCGGGCGGCAAGCGCTACATCACGACTTCGGTCGAGTCGGTCTGGGTGCCCAGCGCCGCCAAGAACAAGGACGCGGCGAAGGCGTTCGTCGCCTACCTCTACTCGGACGCGGCGGCGAAGATCTTCGCGAAGTCGAACGCCATCCAGCCGATCGAGGGCATCGTGAGCAGCCTGTCCGCGGAGAACGCCGAGTTCTACAAGGTCTACGAGGACCCGTCGGTCGCCGCGCTCGTGGGCGGCTTCGCCGGCACCGCGCCCGTTGAGGGCGTCGACATCAAGGCCGCGCTCTTCGACACCGCCAACAGCATCATCAGCGGCGACAAGACCCGGGACCAGTGGCAGAGCGCGCTCGACGACGCCAGCGAGAAGCTGCGGCAGGCGGGTAACTGAGGTGGCCGACGCCCCGTCGAACACCACACCCCGCCGGCGCGGCAACGGGCTCTTCGTGCTCGCCTGTCTCCTGCCCGCGCTCGTGCTCTTCGTGGTGTTCATGATCGTCCCGACCGTGAACGTGTTCCGGATGTCGTTCTACACCTGGAGCGGCTTCTCCCCGGACATGCGTTTCGTGGGGCTGGACAACTTCACCCGGCTCCTCGACGACGCGCAGTTCGTCCGGGCGTTCCAGAACACGGTCGCGCTCCTGGTCGTCGTGACCGTCGTGACGATGGGCACGGGCCTGTTCCTGGCGGCGATCATGACGCGGCAGCGGCTGCGGGGGCGACCGCTCTACCGGTTCGTCCTGTACGTCCCGAGCGTGCTGTCCGTGGTCGTGATCGCGGCGATCTTCTCGGCCATCTTCGACCAGGAGAACGGCCTGCTCAACGGCACTCTGCGGCTGCTGTCGCTGGACGGGCTGCAGCAGGTCTGGCTCGGGAACCAGGATCTCGTGCTCTGGTCCGTCGCGATCGCCATGGTCTGGCAGTCGCTCGGCTACTACATGGTGCTCTACATGTCCGGCATGGCGAGCATCCCGGAGGAGGTGTACGAGGCGTCCGCGCTCGACGGCGCCTCCGCCGGGCGGCAGTTCTTCGCCATCACGCTGCCGCTCATCTGGCAGAACCTGCGCACGACGCTGACGTTCTTCGTCATGAGCGCGGTCAACCTCAGCTTCGTCCTCGTCCGCGCGATGACCGGCGGCGGGCCCGACGGCTCGTCGGAGGTCCTGCTGAGCTACATGTACAAGCAGGCGTACACGAACTCGTCGTACGGCTACGGCATGGCCATCGGCGTCGTCATCTTCGCCTTCTCCTTCTTCGTTTCGCTGCTGGTGAGCCGCGCGACCCGGCGCGAGCCCCTCCAGTTCTGAGGACACCCACCATGACCACGATCAGACGGACGCTGACCTACGTCCTCGTCACCGCGATCGCCCTGGCCATCGCGGTGCCGGTCGCCTGGGTGCTGCTCGCCTCGCTCAAGCGCAGGGGCGAGTTCTACGGCAGCCCCTGGACGCTGCCCGAGGGCCTGCACCTGCAGAACTACGTCGACGCCTTCGTCACCGCGAACATGGGCCGGTACTTCTTCACCTCGGTGCTGGTCACTCTGCTCGGGCTGGTGTTCGTCGTCGCGGTGTCCGTCCCGGCGGCCTACGTCATCGCCCGGTACGAGTTCCGCGGCCGCGGCCTCGTCGAGGTCGCGATGCTGGCCGGGCTGTTCGTCAACGTCAACTACATCGTCGTGCCGATCTTCCTCATGCTCGTCGGCTGGGACCGCGCCCTGGTGGAGGTCTTCCCCGGCGGCTTCTTCATCGACAACCCCGGCGTCCTGTCGCTCGTGTACGCGGCCACCTCGATCCCGTTCACCATCTACCTGCTCACCGCGTACTTCCGGTCGATCCCCGTCGACTACGAGCAGGCCGCGGCCCTGGACGGCGCCTCGCGCTTCCAGATCATGACCCGGGTCATGCTGCCGATGGCGAAGCCGGCGCTCACCACCGTGCTCCTGTTCAACTTCCTGGCCTACTGGAACGACTTCATCATCGCGCTCACCCTCCTCCCGGGGGAGGGCAAGACCCTGCAGGTCGGGCTGCTCAACCTGATGACCGCGCAGAAGGCGGCGGCCGACTACGGCCGTCTGTACGCCGGCATGGTCATCGTCATCGTCCCCGTCCTCATCTTCTACGCGCTCATCCAGCGCCGGCTCATCGAGGGCATGGCGTCCGGCGGCGTGAAGGGCTGACCGGCGCTCCCGGAGAGGAAACCGTCATGAAGGATTCGACGCGCAGCGTGCTGCTCGTCACCGCTCGCACGCTCGTCGCGGCCGGCTGCGTCGCCGTCGTCGTCGCCGCCCGTACGACGGCGGGGTGGGGCAGCCTGGCGATCATGCTCGTCGCGCTGCTGGGGCTGCTGGCCGTGCTGGCCTCGTACAACCGGCGGTTCCGGTGACGGCGCTCACGACCGTCCGGCCGAGCGGGCGCCAGGTCGCCTGGCAGGAGATGGAGTTCTACGGGTTCATCCACTTCGGCATGAACACGATGACGGACCGGGAGTGGGGCCCGGGGCACGACGACCCGGGCGGCTTCGACCCGGCCGGGCTCGACGCCGGCCAGTGGGTGGAGGCGCTGAAGGCCGCCGGGATGACCGGGGTGATCCTCACCGCCAAGCACCATGACGGCTTCTGCCTGTGGCCGAGCGACGTGACGGCGTACACGGTGGCGGCCTCGCCGTGGCGCGGCGGGCGGGGTGACGTGGTGGCGGAGGTCGCGGACGCGGCACGGCGGCACGGCCTGCGGTTCGGGATCTACCTGTCGCCGTGGGACCGTACCGAGGCGTCGTACGGGGCCGGGAGCGCGTACGACGACTTCTACGTCGCGCAGCTCACCGAGCTGCTCACCCGGTACGGGCCGGTGTTCACGGTGTGGCTGGACGGCGCGAACGGCGAGGGCCCGAACGGCCGGCGGCAGGTGTACGACTGGGAGCGCTACTACGCGGTGGTCCGCGAGTTGCAGCCGGACGCGGTCATCAGCGTGTGCGGGCCCGACGTGCGCTGGTGCGGCAACGAGGCCGGCGACACGCGCCCCGACGAGTGGAGCGTGGTGCCGCGCGCCCTGCAGGACGCCGAGCGGATCGCGGACCGTTCGCAGCAGGCGGACGACGGCGGGTTCGCCCGGCTCGTCCGCAGCGACGAGCGCGACCTCGGCAGCCGCGCCGCGCTGGCCGGGCACGAGGACGCGCTGGTCTGGTACCCGGCCGAGGTGAACACCTCGATCCGGCCCGGCTGGTTCCACCACCCGGCCGAGGACGGCGCGGTGCGCTCCGCGGACGAGCTGTTCGCCATCTACCTGCGCGCCGTCGGCGGCAACTCCTGTTTCCTGCTCAACGTCCCGCCGGCCCGCGACGGGCGCCTGCACCCCGCCGACGTGGCGGCGCTGGAGGAGCTCGGGCGGCGCGTGGAGGGCTTCCGCGCGCGGCGCGTCGAGGCGGCCGTGACCGTGTCGTCCGGCGTCCCGGGCGACGTCGCGTCCGCGTGGCCAGGCCGTGGGCACAAGCCGTGGCGGCCGGACGACGCCGACCCGCTGCCCGGCGTGACGCTCGCCTTCGCCCGTCCCCACAGGGTCGAGGCGGTCGTCGTGGGCGAGGACATCACGCGGGGGCAGCGCGTCGAGCACGTCGTCGTACGGGGGCGCCGCGACGGCCGCTGGACCCTGCTCGCCGAGGCGAACGCGGTGGGCTACCAGCGCATCCTGACCTTCCCGCCCGCCGACGCCGACACCGTGCTGGTCGAGATCCACCAGACCCGGGGCACCCCCGTCATCGCCCGGGTCGCCGCGATCGGGGCGGCCTCATGAAGCGCCGGGTGATCGTCATGATCGTCGGCGCCCTGGCCGCCCTGGTGGCCACCGGCGTCGTCCTCAGCCAGCGCACCGACCAGGTCGCCGCCATCGACGGGCACGCCGTCACTCGGGACGAGCTGCTCTTCCACATGCGACGGCTCGCGCCCCGGGTGCAGAACGAGTTACGCAACCAGCACCGCCTCCAGGGCGCGATCGACTGGAACGCCGAGGCTGGCGGCCGGAGCGCGCTCCAGCGGCTCACCACCCGCGCGCTCGACGAGATCCGGCGCGACAGGACGACGCTCCTCCTCGCCGAGGAGCAGGGGCTGATCGGCGCCACCGGCCACGCGGACTTCCTCGCCGAACTGGCCGCCGAGAACGAGCGGCGCGCCGACGCCATCGCCCGGGGCGAGGTCGTGTACGGCCTGGCGGAGTTCTCCCCCGAGGAGTACTACTCGCACCGGCTCACCGCGCTCACCACCGGCCTCAAGCAGCGGCTCAGCGCCGGCGGGCCGCTCCGGGTCACCGACGCCGAGGTCCGTGAGGCGTTCGACGCCGACCGGGAGTCCTGGAGCGCCAACGCGACCACGTACACGTACTCGACGCTGGTGGTGCCGGTGCCCGACGGGGCCGCCGCCGGTTACGCGGCCGGCCTGCAGCGGCGGGTGTCGGCCGCCGACCGGCTGACGGAGCTCAAGGAGCCGGGTGCCCGGCTCACGACCGCGACGTACCAGGGCGGCGGCTCGGCCGCCCACGACCGGGACCTCATGGCGGTGCTCGGCACGCTCGCCTCGGGCCAGATCTCCGCCCCGGTCCCGGGCACCGGCCAGATCACCTACTACGAGCTCGACGGCAGGACCGTCGACGAGGACGCGGCGTTCACCGCGTACTCCCGGCGGATCCGGCAGTCGCTCATCGAGGAGAAGTTCGCCCAGTTCCTCCAGCGCCGAGTGGCCGGCAGCGACATCGCGGTCGACGCGGCGGCGGTGGACACCATCAACGCAGAGGATGTCGAACAGTGAAACCTGTCGGTACCGCACCCCCCGCCGCGTCGCGGGCGCTCCGCAGGGGCCTGACCGCCCTGCTCGCCGCGCTCGTCGCCGGCTCGCTCGCACCGGCCGCCGCCGCGGCCGCCGTCCCGGACCGCACCGGCCCGACGCTCTCGAAGCCGGCGACCCTGCCCGGCAACACGCCGAACCGGACCGGCGGCAGGGACTACTACATCGACGCGCGGAGCGGTCACGACGACGCGCCCGGGACCTCGCCGAAGAGGGCGTGGCGCAGCCTCGCCAAGGCGAACGCGACGACGTTCGGGCCCGGCGACCGCATCCTGCTCAAGGCCGGGGAGCAGTGGCACGACGAGCAGCTCTGGCCGAAGGGCTCGGGCAGCGCGGGCAGGCCGATCACGATCTCGGCGTACGGCGACGCCCGCGCCCGCCGGCCGTACATCGCGGCGAACGGCAACGTGGCCGGTCCCTTCCGCGCGGACGGCACGAAGAACCCCGCCACGGTGGGCCTGACCGGGGCCATCGTGCTGCGCAACCAGCAGTACTTCGAGATCAGCAACGTCGAGCTGTCCAACGACGACGACTTCGCGACCGACATCACCACCGGGTCCTACGTGCGGGACGGCATCGCGGTCTCCATCAACGCCGACCTCCTCCCGGCCGGCGCGGACAGCGTCATGGACCACTTCCGCGTCTCGGACGTGTACGTCCACGACCTCGACGGCCCGAGCACCTGGCAGAAGATCCACTACGGCGGCGTCAACTTCCAGGTCTTCGGCAGCCGGAGCTACAAGGAGTACGGCACCGGCGGCCATTACTTCAAGGACGTCCGGATCGAGGACAACACCTTCGAAAAGGTCGAGCTGCACGCCGTGCAGTTCGCGTTCAACTGGTTCGCCGCCGACGGCCGCGACGCCGGTGAATACGACGAGAGCGGGAAGTTCCACGAGGGCTGGGAGCAGCTCTGGGTGCGTACCCGCGACATGTACAGCCGCGACGTGCACATCAGCCACAACTACGCCGAGAGCATCGGTCAGGGCGCGTTCCAGTTCGCCAACTCCACGAACATGACGGCCGAGTACAACGAGGTCAACGGATTCCTGAAGCGCTACGACGCGGTTTCCTGCGGCCTTTATCTCTGGGCGGGCGCCGACTCGGTCATGCAGTACAACGAGGTCTACGGCGGCCCCGACAACGAGTACGACGGCACTCCGTGGGACCTGGAGTACACGAACTTCAACGTCACTTACCAGTTCAACTACTCGCACGACAACGCGGCGGGCTGGATGGCGTACATGGGCAACAGCTCGAATTCGGTCGCCCGCTACAACCTGAGCGTCAACGACAACGGCGTGCTCGTGAAGAACATGCTCTCCACGAACTACACACCGACCTACTTCGCGAACAACACGTTCGTGTACGACGGCGCCGACCTCGACTACGTCCACGACGAGACGTTCCTGAGCACCGTCTACTTCCTGAACAACATCTTCTACAACACCTCGAAGACGAATCCCACGCCCTGGTACCGCAGAACCGGCGCCCTGCGCCAGGCGGTGTTCTCCAACAACGACTTCTACGAGGCCGGCGGCACCCCCTCCACGCAGGAGCCGGCTGACCGCGCCAAACTGCGCACCGACCCGAAATTCGTCGGCGACCCCGCGAAATACGTGACCGGGGCGGGCGTGGAACGCATTCGCACGGCCGCCGCCCACTTCAAGCTCCGCGCGGACTCGCCGCTCATCGACGCCGGCCGCTACAACCTCCACCTCGGCACGGAGGACTTCCTCGGCACCCACATCTACTACGGCGACGCCCCGGACCTCGGCATCGCGGAGAGCCGCGCCGGAGAGAAGGTCACCGATCCGGTGGACACCGACCCCATCGAGGACGAGCCGGGCGACGACCGCGTCAACCTCGCCCTCGGCAAGCCGGTCACCGCGAGTTCGACCCACCCCGGCGCGAACGGCACGCTCGTCGCCAAGAACCTGACCGACGGCGACCCGGCCACCCGCTGGGCGGCCGCCGACGACGCCGCCTACCCGGTCACGCTGGACGTCGACTTCGGCGCGGACACGACCTTCGACGAGGTGTATGTGGACGAGTACACCGATTCGGGCACCAATCCGCGGGTCCAGAGGTTCGACCTGCAGCGCTGGGACGCCGCGACCGGCGCCTGGGTCACGTTCGCGAGCCGCGCGGACGGCATCGGCCACGACCTGTCGGTGACCGGTTTCGGGGACATCACCACGTCCCGGCTCCGGGTGGCGCTCATCGACCTGCTGCCGGGCGAGGTGTACTCGCCGACGCTGACCGAGGTCGCCGTCCACCGCGCCGACGCGTAACGGCAGTCGCGGGTGGACGCCGCGGCGTTCACCCGCCCTCCCCCAAGGAAAAAAGCCATGATCGATTTCTGATCAGGCGAATCCAGTGGAAAGCCGGACAAATGATCTCCGGCTTTCGGGAAAACGATTGGCCGGGCCTCGCCCGGACACAAAACGGCATGATCCATCCATTCGGGAACCGCTTCCCGAATGATCACCGGCCGAACTCGTGGCCGGGTCGCCCCGCGGTGCTCAGCGGGCCTCAGTGGGCCGCCTCGTACTGCTCCACGACGGTGGCGGCGATCCGGCCTCGCTCACTCACCGGCAGCCCCTGAGCCTTGGCCCACTTCCTGATCTCAGTGGACTTCTCACGGCTGACGACCCGGGCGGAGGCGCCGCCGGCGCGCCGGCCGCGGGTGCCCCTGTCGGCGCGGACCGCGCGGGCCTTGGTGATGAAGGGGGCGAGAGCCTTCTCCAGCTTCTCCCTGTTCGAGCCCGACAGGTCGATCTCGTAGCTGGTGCCGTCGAGGGCGAACCGCGTGGTTCCCTCAGCGTCGCTGCCGTCGAGGTCATCGAGAAAGGACTCAACAATACGCTTCGCCATAAGAGCGCTCCCCATTACGTTACGGTTGCAGGTACTGTAGCCATCTTCAGCATGTCACGCATCCACTATGGCTGTCGTGCCTACACAAAGGAACTTCACGAGCCGACACCGCACTACGACGTCTTTCCCTCATCTAGCGCAGTTCTCGCGGTTCTCGAGCCGACATTCATCGGTGGCGGCGCGGCCTCATGGCCGGGCGGGGAACATCTTAGAACCTCATCGGCGGACGGCGTGCCCGAGATCGACACAAGCTCTCCTATGCCCCCTTGTCACCAGGAACAAGTATAAAGAGCCGGTGACTTCACCTTAGGCGGCGGCACGCGTGCCGCGACCTGTGGTGATCACCATGACGCGGCCTTATCCGGGTGAAAGGCGCCCGCGCCGGCCGGCCCGCCCACGCGCCGATCGTCCGGCTCACCTCTCACTCCAGGCGACGCGGGTCGCGCGGGCGTTCCCTCCCGCGGTCAATGGCGACGAAACCCTACTATTGAAGTTCCATTCAAGTGAGCCGCGCCTTTAACGCCCGCTGCCGGAGATGATGCCTCTGTACGAGGCCACCACCTTGACCTGACCGGGCTTCCCGTCCTTCGGTGGTATGTGGGCGACCACTTGGATCAGCTCGGTCAACTTCATGTACGTGTAGTACTTGCCTTGCAGGAGCCCGTTGTTCTCCTGGAAGACGTAGTTACGTTCCGGCCCCTGGCGTACGTCGTAACGTTTGGTCCGCTCGATCGTCGTGAACGCGAGCGCGCCGCCGTCGGCCGTGCGCAAGGCGTACGACGGATAGGCGGCCGGGCGGGCGCCCTCGTTGACCCGGGCGTACCTGTTCATCTTCAGCCGGTTCGACGCGGCGTCGGTGACGATCCCGTCGGCGGCGTAGCGGCTCTTCTCCGCCTTCGTGCCCTTGCCCGTCACGAGGGCGGCGTAGCCCTTGGCGAACGCGGCGGGCGACATCAGCAGCCCGGCCGCGTCCGCCTGCCCCACCTCGGTGGCCGCCCCGGAGGCGTCCGTCGCGATGCGCGGCAGATCGGCGCCCTTGAAGACGTCCGGCGAGTACACCTGCCGCCAGCCGTCGCCCTCGCGGGCGAACAGCAGGTAGCTCGGCTGCTTGGCGGTCTCCTTCTTGCCCTTCCAGTACGCGGTGGTCAGGAACCAGGGCTCGCTGGAGGCCGGCACGTGGAACGTGGGCCTGGTGTAGACGAACGGCTGGTAGTCGTCGTCATCGCCCAGTTTCCGGGCGGAGGCGTACGACGCCTTGTCGATGGCGAGGCTGGAGCCGCCCTCGTAGCCGGCCAGCAGCGTGTCGCTCATGACCGCGTTGGCGGCGTTGTTGCGCTTGATGTAGTCCGCGAACGTCGCGGCCGTCTCCTGAGCGGTCACGGGCGCCGAGGGTTCGCCACTCGGCGCCGGCGACGCAGGGGACGATGCCGGGGACGACGCCGGCTTCGCGTTCAGCCCCGGCAAGCCCGGCAGTGCCGAGCATCCCGCGACCAGGCAGCCGGACACCGCCACGCCACCGACCACAAGTCCAAACCGCCGCACCTCGTGCACCTCACAAGTTTCTCCACCAAAGCGCCCAAAACTACCAATAAGGACGACCCTGTGTAACCGAAACCCAGAACCAGCGGCCGCGGCGATGGGTGACCTTCCTCTCGATCCGCCGATGCCGCCCGGATGGCCTGAACCCCCGAGAAGACCGAACACCCGGCACACCGAAGACGGCGTACCGGGCGATGAGACCGGGCGTGCGGGGTCAGAGGAGTGCGGTGGGCTCCATCTCCGCCGGGTTCCGTTCGGCGGCGGCCGGGGCGGGGCGGCGCAGGACGAAGATCGCCACCGCGAACGCCGCGACCAGCAGCCCGGCCGAGATGCCGAACGCCAGCCGGTAGCCCGCCGTCAGCGCGACCGCCTGACCGGCCCCCGCGGCCAGCAGGTCGCCGGTGCGCGAGGCGGCCATCGTGGACAGCACCGCCACCCCGATCGCCATGCCCACCTGCTGCGTGGTGTTGAACAGCCCCGACGCCAGCCCCGCGTCGCTCTCCCGCGCACCGGACATGCCGAGCGAGGCCAGCGCCGGGAGCACCAGGCCGCCGCCCGAGATCAGCAGCATCGCCGGAAGCAGGTGGGTGACGTAGCCGGCGTTCACCGGCACCTGGGACAGCAGCACCATGGCCGCGACGAGCAGCGCCAGACCGGTGATCAGGATCGCGCGGGCGCCGAAGCGCGCGGTGAGCCGGGCCGAGACGAACAGGGAGATCGAGCCGATGCCCACCGCCGCCGGGAGCATCGCCAGCCCGGTCTGCAGGGCCCCGTAGCCGAGGACCCGCTGCATGTAGAGCGCGACGAGGATCTGGAAGGCGAACATCCCCGACAGGGCCAGCATCTGGGCGAGGTTGGCGCCGGCCACGTTGCGCGAGCGCAGGATCCGCAGCGGCATGAGCGGCGTCCTGGCCTTGGCCTGCCGCACCACGAACCCGGCGAGCAGGGCCAGCGACACCGCGCCGAGACCGAGCGTGTGGGCGGCCACCCAGCCGTACTCCTCCACCTTGACCACGGTGTAGATGCCCAGCATCAGCCCCCCGGTGACCAGCACGGCCCCGGCGAGGTCCGCGCCGGCGCCCAGGCCGATCCCGCGGTCTCCGGGCAGCGCCACGAACGCGAGCGCCACGGTGGCCACCCCGATCGGGACGTTGATGAAGAAGATCCACGGCCAGCTCAGGGCGTCGGTGAGCACACCGCCCACGACCTGGCCGATCGAGGCGCCGGCCGCGCCGGTGAAACTGAAGACCGCGATGGCCTTGCCGCGCTCGGCGGGCTCCGTGAACAGCGTGACCAGGATGCCCAGGACGACGGCGGAGGCGAGCGCGCTGCCCACGCCCTGGAGGAACCGGGCGGCGATCAGCATGCCGGGGCCGGTGGCCGCGCCCGCCAGCAGCGAGGCGGCCGTGAAGACCACGTTCCCGGCCAGGAACATCGTCCGGCGGCCGATCAGGTCGCCCAGCCTGCCGGCCAGCAGCAGCAATCCGCCGAAGGGGATCAGGTAGGCGTTGACGATCCAGCTCAGCGCGGCCGGTGAGAAGCCGAGGTCCCGCTGGATGGCGGGCATCGCGACCGTCACGATGCTGCCGTCCAGGACCGTCATCAAACCCGTCGCGGACAGCACGCCGAGCGCCGTCCAACGCGAGGTGAGCACATTCGACATTGGTCTCTCCCGTCTCAAGTCGACAAGAGAGACCGTAACAGATAGTTCTGTTGTAGACGATCCCCTTCTGATCTACTTTTTGCGTTCCCGAGCCCGGCGGGCCTGCTGCGGACCTTCGGCCGGGGTGGCGAGATGGCCTTCGACCAGCCGGTTCAGGGCTCGCACCAGGACCTCGCGTTCCTCGTCGGGCAGGGCTTGGAGCGCCGCCCGGTGCACGCCATCGACGATCTCCTGACTGCGCCGGGCGACCTCCGCCCCGGTGCCGGTGACCGCGATGATGCGCGCCCGGCGGTCCGTGCTGGACGGCCGGCGCTCGGCGTAGCCCGCCTCCTCCAGCGCGTCCACGGTGACCACCATCGTGGTCTTGTCCATGTCGCCCAGCTCGGCGAGCTGGATCTGGGTGCGTTCCTCCTCCAGCGCGTGCACCAGCACACAGTGCATGCGCGGCGTCAGCCCGATCTCGGCGAGCGCCGCCGTCATCTGGGAACGCAGCACGTGGCTGGTGTGGTCGAGCAGGAAGGACAGGTCCGTTTCGGTACGCGCCGGGGCCATAGCCGTCATGGTTCCAGCCTACCCAAATGGTTTTGGCGCGGATTATCCACGAAGGGATGATCCGCGCCGGTCACGAATAGAAGCCGTCGATCGGGACGCGTGCCTCCTCGAACAGCGCTGGGCCGTCCTGGGGCACCCGCGGCCAGCCGCCGCCCGGCTTGAGCAGGCCGAACTGTTCGTTGGACAGCGCGTACACCACGCGGCCGAGCCCGGACCGCTCGATGCCGCCCCGGCACATGTCACAGGGCTGGCAACTGGTGTACATGGTGGTGCCCGCCGCGACGGCCGGCTCCAGCTCCCGGGCCGCCCAGCGGGCCAGCTTCAGCTCGGGATGGGCGGCGATGTCGCCGTCGCTGGTGACCGTGTTGTGCTCCTCGGCCAGCACATCGCCGTCCGGCCCGACCAGCAGCGAGCCGAAGGGGGCGTCGCCGCTCGCCCTCGCCCGCGCGGCCAGCTCGATGGCCCTGCGCAGGAAGTTCTCGTCCTCAGGCGTCATGGTCGCTCCGTCCGGGTGTCGGGGGTGTCGTGAGTGTCATGGGTGTCGTGAGTGTCCAGGGGCCAGCGGTCGGCCACGGTCGCGAGCGCGCTCCAGGCCGTCTGCGGGTGCAGGGTCTCGGCGGGGTCCTCGCCGAACGGGTCGAGCACGACGGTGTCGGAGCCCAGCAGCCGCAGCTCTTCGAGGTCCTCCAGGACCTGCTCGATGGTGCCCTCCCCCGCCAGCCGGTCGGGACCGGTGACCGGCGTGCCGGTCAGCCGCAGCACGATGCGGGGCGCCAGGGCGGGCGCCGGCCGGCCCAGCTCGTCCGCGATGCCCTTCAGGCGGCCCACCGCGTCGCGCAGCCAGGGAAGCGTCATGCGCAGGGGGTGCCACGCCTGGCCGAGGCGTACGGCGCGGCGCAGGCCGGCCTCGCCGTTCCCGCCGACCCAGATCGGGATCTGCCCGCTGCGGTAGTCGTCCTCGTCCGCCCAGGCGGCGCGCATCGCCAGCAGGTGCTCGTCGGTCAGCCGCCCGCGCCGCTCGAACGGCACCCCGAGCGCCTCGAACTCCTGCCGTGCCCATCCCCCGCCCACGCCCAGCACCAGCCGGCCGCCACTGAAGCGGTTGAGGTTCGCCGCCATGCGCGCCATGAGGAGCGGATGGCGGTAGGGCACGATGAGCACCGAGGTGCCCAGCCTGATCCGTTCGGTGACGCCGGCCAGCCACGCGAGCGTCGTGAACGGCTCGTAGAACGGCGCCGGATACTGCTCGGCCACGTCGGGCGTCACCACGACGTGGTCGGAGATCGTCAGCAGGTCGTAGCCGAGGGCCTCCACGGTCAGCGCCCAGCGCCGCAGCATGGCCGGATCCGTGCCCGGCCCGAAGTTCAGAACATTCACCCCGATGCGCATGAGACCGACGCTATCGAGACGGTTCCCCTTTTTTGAAGACCTTGCTCACGGCGTTCACGCTGGTACACCGTGAATCTGCCGGTACATTGGGCCAATGGCCGAGGATCTCGACGAGACCGACTGGTCCATCCTGGTGGAGCTCCAGCGAGACGGGCGCATCCCTCTGACCGAGCTGGGCCGCCGGGTGAACCTCAGCGCCTCGGCCACCACCGAGCGGGTCAGGCGGCTGGAGACGCTGGGCGTCGTCGCCGGCTACCGGGCCGACGTCGATCTCGCGAGGGTCGGCTTCGCGGTGCTGGCCCTCGTACGCCTGAAATATCCCGGCAACCGGCACGAGCCCCTGCGCCGCCTGCTCGGCGAGCGCCTGGAGATCCTCGAGTGTCTGCGCACCACCGGCGAAGACTGCTACACGCTGAAGGTGGCGGCCGGCTCCATGGCCCATCTCGAGCGGATCGTCGACGAGCTCGCCCAGTTCGGCAGCACCACCACCAACATCGTCTACAGCCAGACCCTCCCCTACCGCGGCCCCCGGATCCCGCCCGAGCCGGTCTGACGCCTCGCGCAGCTACAGCTTCCCTGTTTAGTTAGAGGATATCACTAAGGTTATTGACACTTCTCTGCGCCATGGGTTACAACTTCTAACAGAAGCGAAACCGCATCACCCATGGAGGTCGTCATGAGCACCGAAGAACTCGTCGAGATCGTCCTGCCGGGCAAGGTGGAGCCCGAGGGCCTGGAGATCCGGCACGGGGCCGTCCCCGCCGCCGGTCCGGGCCAGGTCGTGATCCGGATGGAGGCCACCGGGGTCTCCTTCGCCGAGCAGCAGATGCGCCGCGGCCGCTACTACGACCAGCCGGCGTTCCCCTTCGTCCCCGGCTACGACCTGGTCGGCACGGTCATCGCGACCGGCGCGGGCGTGGCCCCCGCCCTGGCCGGCACCCGGGTGGCCGCGCTGGTCAAGGTCGGCGGCTGGGCCAGCCACGTGGTCGCCGACGCGGCGGACGTGGTGGCGGTCCCCCAGGGGGTCGGCGCGGCGGAGGCGGAGACCCTGGTCCTCAACGGCATCACCGCCTGGCAGATGCTGCACCGCAAGGCCCGCGTCCGCGCCGGTCAGACCGTCCTGGTGCACGGCGCCAACGGCGGCGTCGGCTCGGTCCTGGTGCAGTTCGCGCAGGCCGCGGGCGTGAAGGTGATCGGCACCGCGTCCGCCCGCCACCACGACGCCCTGCGCGAGCGCGGCGTCGTCCCGATCGACTACCGCGCCGAGGACGTCGCCGCGCGGGTCCGCGAACTCGCCCCCGGCGGGGTGGACGCCGTCTTCGACCATGTCGGCGGCCGTGGCATCGTCGACTCCTGGCGGATGCTCGCGCCCGGCGGCACGCTCGTCTCCTACGGCAGCGCCTCCACGCGCGACGACGAGGGCTCCAAGCAGTGGCCCGTGGTCAAGCTGCTCGGCCGGACGTGGCTGTGGAACGCGCTGCCCAACCGCCGCCGCGCCTACTTCTTCAACGTGTGGGCCGGTCGGGCCCTGGCCAAGAACCGGTTCCGCGCCCGGCTGCGCGCCGACCTCACCCAGGTCTTCGCGGCCCTCCAGCGCGGCGACGTCACCGCCCAGATCGCCGCCCGGCTCCCGCTCGGCCGCGCCGCCGAAGCGCTGCGGCTGGCCGAGTCCGGCACAGTCGCCGGGAAGATCGTGCTCACCCCGAACGCGGCCTAGTGTCCCGGCCAGTACGGGCTGAGCAGGTCGAACTGGTTGGGCAGGCCCAGCAGGTAGCGGGCGTCGTCGGTGTTGTAGAGCGGCTGGAACTCGCGCGGCAGGTAGAGCTCGAAGAGCCGGGCCCGGGAGGCCGAGGAGCCGGCGGCGTCCAGGATGCCGTTCGCCGCCATGCGCCCGGCCTCGTTGCCGCCCTCCATCGTGGCCAGGTTGATGCTGTTGCGGACGTAGTCGGCGGCCAGGAAGAGGTTCGGGATCCGGGTCGTGGCGCCGGGGCGGTTCGTCCAGGACGAGGGCGTGTTGATGAGCAGCGGCTCGTCGTTGGCCACGGCCGGGGTGCCCTCGCCGGTGATCGCCGTGTCCACGAACCAGGACCGGACGATCGAGTCGGGCAGCAGCGCCGCGCCTCCGGGCAGGGCCGCCCGCACCTGGGCCAGGACCTCCTGGACGATCTGCGGCCGGGTGCACTGCTTGGCCGTCTTGCCGAACAGGACGCCGGGGGTGTTCCAGTCCGACAGGTCCAGGGACAGGCAGTCGGTGACCGTGCCGTCGCCGTAGCGCGCCGCGAAGTCGCCGCTCCAGAACTGGGCCTGGCTGATCGAGGTGAGCGCCCAGGGGGTGCCGGCGTAGATGAGGTGCCCGTGGGCGATCGGGCGGGGCTCCTTGAGGTAGATCATGACCCCGTTCATCCAGTCCGTCTCCAGCAGGCTCAGCCGGGCGAGCGCGGGATCGGCGGCCTTCATCGCGGACGTGAGCAGGGGCTGCAGCCGTTCGACCGGAAGGGCGGCGACGTAGTGGTCGGCGGTGACGGTGCCGGTGGCGCCGCTGGGATCGCTCACCCGCACGCCGGTGATCCGGCCGCCGGAGTAGTCGAACCCGGTGGCGGTCCAGCCGAGCTTGAACTGCACGCCGAGGCTGCCGAGATGACCGATCCAGGGGGTGAGCCAGACGTCGTTGGAGGGGCCGTTGAGCACCTGGTCGGGCGGCCCGTACGGCCCCAGGCCGAGGGCGCTGTAGACGAGCGCCTCGAACATCAGGCCCATGGTGCGGGTGTTGGCCTTGTCCGGCTGGGCCGCCACCAGGGACGCCGTGAACAGGTGCACCAGCAGCTCGCGGTACTCCTGTGACATGACGTCGGCCTTGATGAAGTCGGCGAAGCTCATGTTCTCCCACTGGCCGAGCCGCCGCCGGGGACCGCTGGTGACGAAGGCGACGAGCTTGGAGACGAAGAACTCGATCTGCGTCAGCGGAACCGTGGTGACGGCCGTCAGGGCGCTGCGTAAGTAGGCCCTGATCGCCTCGTGCGTGAGGACCCCGCCGACGCTGCCGGGCACCGGGACACGCAGCTCCTTGCCCTTGTACGCGATCACTTCCAGGCTCGCCGGCACGAGGTTGCCGCGCACGGTGCCCGAGCCGTACGGGATGCGGCTCATGGTGTCGGGCAGGTTCTGGTAGAAGCCGGGGAAGAACCGGAAGCCGTGCTCGCCGGGCAGGTCCTGGCGGCCGCCCGCTCCGGTGCCCGGCACGGGGATGCTCCTGGACTTGCCGCCCAGGGCCTTGCGCTCGTACACGGTGACCTGGAAACCGCGTTCGGCCAGTTCGTGGGCGGCGCTCAGCCCGCCCATCCCGGCCCCGAAGATCGCCACGTTCCTGCCCGGGGCGGCGCTGACGAGGGAGGGCGCCGCCGCCCTGGCTTCCTGAGCGCCCCAGAGCGGCCCCGCCGCCGCGCCGGCCACTGTGCTGATGGCGCCCGTGACGAAGCGCCGCCGTCCGATCCCGTTCCGGCTCTCTCGCTGGTCCACGACGGAACCTCCCACCTAACCGACACTGCTGTTGGTTCAGTTAGGCGGAACGATGAACGCCCGGCTCACTTCTGTCAATACGCGGCCGTGCGGGTGTGTCAGCGGACGTCGGCGCCGGGAAGCTGGGACAGCCCGTTCCACAGCACGAGCATGGCGGCCTCGACGAGTTGCTCGCGCGGCACCGCGGGATGGCGGGCCCACCACTGGGCCAGGCCGTCGGTTCCCGAGATCAGCAGCTCGACGACCGCCTGGGCGATCTCGGCCTCCGGGTCGAGGCCGAGCCGGCGCAGGTCGCGCCCGAGCATCACGGCCACCGAGCGGGTGCGGGTCTCCCTGATGCCCCAGCGCACGGCCTTGATCTCGGGGTCGTCCTCGTCGGTGTGGTCGAACAGCAGGCGGCGCGCGGCCGGGCGGTCCTCGGCGAAGCTGAAGTAGGCGTCGAGGGTCGCGCGCAGCCGCCGGCCGGGCGAGCCCGAGCCGGTGATCCGGGCGCCGACATGCGCCACGAGCAGGGCGTTCTGCTCTTGCAGGACCGTGATCATGAGCACCCGCTTGGACGGGAAATGGTCGTAGAGGACCGACCGCGTCACCCCCGCCGCGATCGCGATCTCCTCCATCGCCGTGGCGTGGTAGCCCCGCGCGGCGAAGACCTCCAGAGCCGCCTCGACGATGCGGGCCCGGCGGGCCGAGCCCGGCATGCGCTTCTTCAGCTCCCTGCTCGCCATGCCGTGCACACTACCGCCCGTTGACTCCGGACTCCCGTCCGCTTACCGTCATTTTCAACCGACACATTCGTCGGTTAGCGGAGTTCGGCCGCGAGGAGGTCCGATGGCCGAGCAGGCCGACGTCGTCATCGCCGGGGCACGCTGCGCGGGCTCGGCCGCCGCCGCCACCTTCGCCAGGGCGGGGCGGCGCGTGATCGCGGTGGATCCGGTCCGGTTCCCCGCCACCACGGTCTCCACCCACCTGCTCTTCGCCGGAGGCGTCGCCGAACTGGCCCGCGTCGGTGCCCTGGAACGCGTCGAGAAGATCGGCGCCCCGCGCCTGTCCCGCGCCTTCATCGGCGGGCCCGGACACGCGGCGACCGGCACGTACACGCCGGTGGACGGCATCGCCCACGGCCTGTGCGTACGGCGCGCGCCCCTCGACGCGGCCCTCGCCGAGACCGCCCGCGAGGCCGGCGCGGAGATCAGGGAGGGTCACCGCGTCATCGATCTGCTCTGGGAGGACGGCCGCGCCGCCGGTGTACGCGTCCGCGACCGGACCCGCGAGTACGAGATCCGCGCCCGCCTGGTCGTCGGCGCGGACGGCCGCCGCTCGACCGTCGCCCGCCTGGCCGGCGCGGAGCACCCGCGCATCGCCCACGCCAACGGCCGGGCCTGCTACTACGCCTACTACGACGACCCCCGGCAGGAGTGGCGCGGCACCGCGGCGATGTGGCTGACCGGCCGCGAGCTGGGCAACGCCTTCCCCTGCGACGGCGGGCTGTCGCTGGTGCTGCTGATGCCGCCGGTCGAGCGGGCGGCGGACTTCCGCGGGGATCTGGAGGCGGAGTTCGACCGTACCGTGGGCCTGGTGCCCGGGCTGGCCGAGCGCCTGACCGGCTGCACCCGGACGAGCAGGATCGTCAGCTCCGCCACCCACCCGTCGTTCTTCCGCCGCTCCGCGGGCCCCGGCTGGGTGCTCGCCGGCGACGCGGGGCACTTCAAGGACCCCGTCACGGCGCAGGGGATCCGCGACGCCGTGCGGTTCGGGCGGCTGCTGGGCGAGCGCGCGGCCGGTGTCCTGGACGACCCCGCCGCGCTCGACCGGGCCACCCGCGCATGGGAGCGCACACGCGACGCGCAGTGCGTGCACACCTACCACTGGACCAACCTGCTCGGCCGGGGTGACGGCCTGGCCCACGTCCAGTTCGAACTGCTCAGGGCGCTGACCGACCCGCCGGGCGGCGTGCGCCGCGTGCTCGACGTCTACTCCCGGATCCGCGACCCCCGGGAGACCCTCGCCCTGCCCGGCCTGGTCAGGGCGACCGCCCGCGCGCTGCTGCGGGGCGGCGGCTCGCGGGCGGACATCGTCCGGGCGACCGGGGAGACGCTGCGCGAGCTCGCCGGGCACCGGGCCGAGGCCAGAGGACTGCTCCGCCCTTAGGCCAGGGGTTCCTCCGCCGGCCGGCGGTTTGCCACGATCCGTACACATGATCGTCATCGGCCCGCCCCAAACTGCACGGGGTCAGTTGAGGAGGCGCGGATGCGTTGGCTTACATCGCTCGGAACAGCGATGCTCGTCCTGTTCACCGGCACGGTCCCGGCCCTGGCGGCACCGTCGCCGTCACCGTCCCCATCCCCAACGCAGCCGGCTTCGGTGGACGGCACGTTGCGGGTCGCCGCGCCGTCCGTGCGCGCCGGAGAGCCGATCAAGGTCTCGTACAGCACCCCCCGTCCCCACGCGACCAACTGGCTCGGTCTCTACACCGACCCGGGCAACGGCCCGGTAGAGCAGAAGTTCGTCGGCCCGTCGCTGCGCTGGACCTACATCACCGCCGGAAGCGGTGAGGCCACGCTGCCGACCGACGGGCTGGCGCCCGGCGACCACATCGTCTTCGCGCTGGCGCGGGACGGCTATGAGTGGCTCGCCGCGCCGGTCAAGGTGCGGATCACGAGCGACGCGCCGCCGCACTTCGTCGCCGACGCGTTCGACCTGCGTAACGCCCGCGTCCAGGAGCCGTACCGGGCGACGGTGGGCGGGCTGGTCCGCGGGGACACCGACGGGCTCGCCTTCCGCAAGGTCAGCGGGCCGGAGTGGGTCAGCGTGTCGGAAGACGGCGAGATCACCGGGACGCCCCGCGTTCAGCGCGGCGCGGCGCCCCTGCGCGTCGAGGCCCGCAACGCACGCGCCGAGACCACCACGGCGACGATCGGCGTCGACATCCGAGTCGGAGGTCAGGACCTGGTGCCCGAACTCAAGGTGATGAGCTTCAACCTCTGGCACGGCGGCGGCCAGGTCGACGGCGGGCGGGAGAAACAACTGCGCTTCCTGCTCACGTCCGACGTGGACGTGGTGGGCCTCCAAGAGACCTCGGCCACCTCCACCCGCGAGCTGGCCGAGGCGCTGGGCTGGGACTACCACCAGTCGGGCACCGACCTGGGCGTGATCAGCCGCTACCCGATCACCGAGCGCAGGGCGCCCGTGGCGAGCGGCCCACTGTCGGTGGCGACGAAGGTCCGGGTGCGCATCGGCGAAGGGCAGGACGTCGTGGTGTGGAACGCGCACCTCGGCTACACCCCCTACGGCCCGTACGACGCGTGCTTCGGCAAGCTGAGCGAGAAGGAGCTGCTGGCCAACGAGGAGCGCTCCGGCCGCACGCCCCAGATCAAGGCCATCCTGCGGGAGATGCGGGCGGACCTGGCCGCGACGCGGCTCACGCCGGTGCTGCTGACGGGCGACTTCAACGCTCCCTCCCACCTGGACTGGACCCCGGCCACGCGCCGCTGCGGTTACGCCTCGGTCCCGTGGCCGGCCTCGGTGCTGCCGGCGCAGGCGGGGCTGCTGGACTCCTACCGGGTGGCGAGCCCGGACCCGGTGACCGCGCCGGGCCTCACCTGGTCGCCGATCTATCCGGCGTTCACCGGCGGCTACGGCCACGACTCGCACAAGGGCGAGCCCGAGCCGCAGGACCGGATCGACTTCGTCTACTACGCGGGCCCGCTCCGCGTGACCGGCTCCAGGGCCCTGGTCGAGGGCGTTCCGACGGCCGTTCCCGGCCACCGCGGCAACGAGTGGACCTCCGACCACGCCGCCGTCCTGACGACGTTCCGGACCTCGCGGCCCTGACCGTTCGTCCAACGCCGGCCCACGTGCGCGTCCAGGCGTGCACATGGGCTCGTCCCACCCACGGGGTGCGGCGCCTGCCCGGCCGGGCTATGGGTCGCGCCTGTTCAGCAGCTTGGGCAGGGCCGCCAGCGTCGCCCCGCCCGCACCGCCGCCGCTGAGCAGGGCGCCCGGCCATTCCACGCCGGTGGCCAGGACGAGCGCGCAGGTGATCGCGGCGATCATGAACGTCAGGGTGAGCGTGAGCAACTGACACGTGGTGAACATCGGTCCTCTTTCAGGTACGGTCGTCGGCCCAGAAGTCGATGAGCTCTTCGGGGGTGAGGTCGTCGGGGCGTACGGCGGGCGGTGTGCGTCCCGACGCGAGCACCCAGGTCGTCAGGAGCGTGACCAGCAGCCGCTCATCCGCCGGGCAGGGAGCGTCGGCGCAGTACGCGATGCTCGACGGGCGAGCCGTGAGTAACGGCATAAGGTGCGGGCCTTCCGGAGAGCGGCGATGAATGGGGCCAACCCTGCGTCTTCGTGAAGATCGCCGGCCAGCGGTTCACCCGCGTTCGGACGGGGCCGTACAAGGTGGAAAATGAACCGGCAAGACGTAAACTTCCGATGTCTTCCGGACTCATCCGGATTTATCCGGCTAAAGGCCCGAGAATTCGGACGAACGCCCACCCGGCGCCCCGAATCGGGACCCTGCGCTGCTCCTGGGGCTGATGAGCCGGCGATCAGCCGAGGTGACCACAGCGACCGGATGAGATGGAATCTGTGAAGAGTCGTTATCTGCGAGTATTTTTCTGCAAATATGGCGACCTACATCACCCCTATCTACTCCACCAAGGACGATGACTGACACTTTCCGGGCAGGAGCCCATTCCGCCTTCATAGCTGCGCTCATTGAGCTGCGGGAATCGGCCGGCCAGCCGAGCTATTCCCAGATGCAACGGTTGTCGCGCACGACGGGCATCCCCAAGGAGCTACCGGGGAGCACGCTCAGCGACATCCTCAACGGCAAGCGGGAACGCCTGCCCGACTGGGGGCTGGTCGCCTCGTTCGTGATGGTCTGTCATCTCCACGCCGGGCAGACCGGCCTGCCCACGAACACCCTCGGCACCGTGTCGCAGTGGCAGGCCCGCTGGCGCGCCGCCAGGAACGAACCCCAGCGCCACGCCCCCGGCTCGTACGACCTCTTCAGGACACCCGCCGACGAGGCCGAGCGGCGCACCACCAGAACCGTCGCGCGCCTGGTCCGGCTGGCGGCCGAAGGAGACACGGAGTCCGCCTACCGCCTGGCGATCATCCACGTGCTGACCGGCGAGTCCGCGGCGGCCCGCTACTGGATCCACACCGCGGTCCAGCAGCGTCACCCCGACGCCGAAGCCTTCGCGGCCGATCGGCGCCCCGTCGAGTTCGCGGCGAACCTCTCCTTCGCCTACGGCCAGGCCTACGACCAGGAGGGCCCGGCCAAGCGCGACATCGCCCGGTTCTACTACAGGCTGGCCGCCGACCACGGCCACCCCCGCGCCGTCGAACGTCTCCGGGCCCTGCGCGCCGTCCCGTTCGGCAAGCCGCTCCCCGCGCCCACCGGCGCCGAGCACCGACCTGACCGCGCCAGCCTCTCGCAAAGCGACTGAAAGGGGTCTCCAAGGACAGAAAGGCGCTTGCAAGGCCCCCGGCTTTCACTGGAGGACACCGGCCAGCAAGGAGCCCCCATGAGCCCTCTTTCACCGTCCTCCTCCCACCGGCGGGCCGCCGCCGTCGTGACCGGCGCCCTCCTGGTGAGCCTGACCGGCGCCGTGACCCTGGCCCAGCCGGCCGCCGCGGCCGCGCCCCTGAAGGGCGCCGGCACCTGCGCCGACATCGACGTGGTCTACCAGCCCAAATCCGCCTTCCCCGCCACCCGCCAGGGCCTCGCGGCCTTCCTCAGGCAGCAGCTCGCCATCGAACCGGCCGTGCTCTGCCTGATCAACGCCGAACGCGCCGCGATCGGCCGGCAGCCGCTGAAGAGATACCTGACGCTGGGCAAGAAGGGCGCGCCCACGCTCGGCAGCGCCGCCGCCAGGCACGCCGCGGACTCCGTCAAGCTGCGCTGGTGGGGCAAGGTCACGCCGGGCAAGGACTGCCGTCCCATGAAGGACGCCCCCGGCCAGTGCGACCCGCACGTCAATCCGCAGACCGGCTCCACCCCGCTCAGCCGCGCGCAGGCCGTGGGCTACGGCCGCCGCTGCTCGTCGTACGCCGTCGCCGAGAACGCCTACGCGGGCTGGGGCGGCTCCCAGGTCACCCCGCGGGCGGCCGTCACCTGGTGGATGAACAGCAGGCCGCACCGCGAGGCCATCCTCGACCCGGCCTTCACCGAGGCGTACACCAAGGCGGCCCTCGGCAGCGC
This sequence comes from Nonomuraea sp. NPDC050643, assembly GCF_040654715.1. NCBI lineage: Bacteria > Bacillati > Actinomycetota > Actinomycetes > Streptosporangiales > Streptosporangiaceae > Nonomuraea > Nonomuraea sp. NPDC050643. Next base: position 37,933 of record NZ_JBFAIM010000011.1, read on the forward strand.
CGACCCGGCCGCCGGGTCCGTCACGCCGGCCGTGACGTACGTGCAGATGTTCGGGCGCTGCGGCTGACGCACGGCGCCGGAGAATCCGTGACATCCAGACCGCCTCGCCGGGCGAATCCTGCACGGGGCCCGGCCCACAAGGAGGCTCCCGGCGGTACGGACGACATGCCGGGAGCCGAGGGGCCGCACGCTCCGGTCGTCACCGTCCGGTGAGGAGAGCCTTCACCCCGCCCAGGCCTCCTCGCCGGTGGTGACCGGGCCGCCGGTCCTCACCGACTCCTCGATGGCGACGCTGATCAGGTGGTCCTGGCAGGCCTCGGCGAGCGGGTAGGGGGGCGGGCCCTCCTGACGGGCCCAGGCTCCCGTGCGCTCGAGGATGTCGGCCACCGCGATGTCGTCGTCGGACCGGGAGAAGCCGTCGAACGGGTTGCGGTAGAGCACCCGCCCGTCGAAGCTGATGTGCTTGAGGTCGCGCAGCTCCAGGCTGAGGTCGACGCCGGTGTCGCGCCGGATCAGCCTCGACTCCACCGGCGTCACGGGGTCGGCCAGCCGGACCACCCGGTCGTCGACCAGCTCGCCGATCGAGCCGCGCACCACGATGCGCCGCGTGCGCAAGGGGTTCCACCACTGGTTGTCGGTGAAGTCGTACAGGCCCATCCTGCCGCCGAAGTCGAGGGTGGCGATGGTCGTGGTCAGTCGTCGCGGCGTGTCGTCGCCGTGCCAGCCGTCGAAGCCCAGCGGGTCGGCGAGCGGCGCCTCGAACGCGCCCGCGCGTATCTCGGCGGGGTCGAAGCCGACGCCCAGCAGGCCGCGGATCAGCGACACCGCGTGGTAGAGGTGGGTCGAGGAGACCTGGACCGAGGTCGGCTCGCCGATCACACCCTCCCGGACGAGCGCCAGCCGGGCCGCGTGGCCGGGCATCAGCAGATACTGCTCGGCCACCTGGACCAGGCCGGTGCCGCCCACGTCACGCCACAAGGAGCGCAGCCCGTCGAGGTCGGGCGCGGGCGGCGTCTCGGCGAGGACCGGCACCCCCAGCCCGGCCACCTCGCGGATCGCGTCCGGCATCGCGGGCCAGGGCACCGCCGCGGCGACGTAGTCGGGCCGCTCGTGCCGGAGCAGCTCGCCGACCGAGCGGAAGGCCGGTACGCCCCACTCGGCGGTGACCTCGCCACCCCGTTCCGCGCTGCGGGTCACCACGCCGCTGACCCGGAACCGGTCGGGCATCGCCGCGGCCAGCCGGAGGAAGAACCGGGTGCGCCGCCCGCTGCCGATCGCGCCGAACGTCGTGGTCATGAAGCCTGACCTCCTCGGGAGCCGAGACGACCTCGTGCCTGGGCGGCTCCGGATCAGCGTACCCGGCGGGTTCGGCCGCGGGCGGTGCGCCCGCCCGCGGCCCCGCCGTCGCCCGGGATCAGGCGGCGCACTCCAGGCAGACCTGCCGGCCGTTCTTCCCGGCGGCGAGCTGGCTGCGGTGGTGCACCAGGAAGCAGCTCGAGCACGTGAACTCGTCGGCCTGAGGCGGGATCACGCGCACGGACAGCTCTTCGTTCGACAGGTCCGCGCCGGGCAGTTCGAGCGACTCGGCCAGGTCGGTCTCGTCGACGTCGATGCTGCCGGACGAGGTGTCGGCGCGGCGGGTCTGGAGTTCTTGGAGACTCTCCTCACTGGAATCGTCGTCTGTCTTGCGTGGGCTGTCGTAGTCGGTAGCCATGGTGTTCATCCGCCTCGTCTATATGTCTTCACGCGGGCAGCTTTCTTGTGCCCGATCCGCCGGGAGATTCCCATCCGTGCCCCGTGGGAATCCCCAGCGAACCTTCTGGCATCAAGCTGTCAGGGAAGAATCTTGGCACCGGCCGTCCGGCCAGGGCGGACCGGGGCCTTGACGACGGTGTGGCGGACACCGTCGATGACCTCCGGCCGGCCCGGCAGCCGGCGCCCGTTGATCTCCAGCCACCGGTGCTCGCCCAGGAAACGGGCCTCCCAGAGCAGCGTCTCGTCCGACCTGTTGGTGAAGGTCGTGGAGACGTGACCGTCGTGGCGCACGGTCACCGTGCCGTCGGCGACGGGGACGTCCGCCACCTGCAGCCATTCCATGCCAAGGCGCGCAACGCGCCGGGGACGATGACGATCCAGGGAGCCCCGCTCACCTTCGGGACGACAGGGAGCTAGACATGCGCGTCCTTCTCCTGGTGGCGGCGCTCTTCCTGGCCCTGTTGCCGGCGCCCTCCGCGGCGTCACCCGTGGCCGGATCGTCGCGATCGACGTCCTCACCGATCCCGGCCGCCCGGCCATGGTCGACCTGAGCGCCCTGGCAGGCGGCCGATGACGGGGGCTAGCAGCGGTCGATCAGCGCCCCTCTGGCCTGGAACTTGTTCACCTTGTGGGATTCGGTCTCCCCTGGGCTGAGGGTACGGCAGCCGCTGTCGGGTACCCCGACCCAGTAGAACTTGACCTTGTAGGTGCCACGGCAGGCGCTCTTGACGTAGCCGGTCCGCGTCACGAGACCCGCCCTCTCCCACGCGGTGACGCAGGACGGCAGGCGGCTGGAGACACGGATCGGCACGGCGAGGGCGGAGGCGGACTCCGCGAAGGCCGCGGGCGCGGCGTTCGCGGGCCCGGGAGCCGCGGTCAGGAGCACGGCGGCCGAGGCCGCGGCCGAGATCGCGGCCATGAAGAGCGCGCCGGCGCGCCGCGCTCCCGCTCGGCGGCCGTCGGTGCGAGGCGAGTGCGGCCAGGTGTGTGTCACGGTCTTCTCCTTCTGACTCGGATTGGCGTGCGAGTGACCTGGACGGGACGGCCCCGCCCCGAGAGCATGAGTTCGGAGAGCTTCCGGGTGGCGCGACCGTCCCGCCTGTCCTTCAGGCTGCTCGGCGCGATCTGCCGCGTCACCCCTTGTGAGCTGCGCACCAAAGGCGGCAACAAAGGCAACAACGGCCGGAGGAGCCCGATGAGCCGGAGCGGACGCAAGGACCAGCCGATCGACCGGGAGTCGGGGCCCGTGCCGGTCTTCGTCGACGATCTACGCCGATTACGCGGCGGCCGGTCCCTGCAGGAGATCGGGCGCCGCATGAGCTACCACTCCAGCACCGTTTCGCGCCGGCTGACGCCGAACGTGCTGCCGCCGCTGGACTTCGTCCGGGCCTACGTCGTGGCCTGCGGGGAGGATCCGGAGCCGTGGGAACGGCGCTGGCGGGAACTCGCCGACGCGGAACCACCGCCGCCACCACCGCGCCGGACCGGCCGCGCGCGACTGGTCGCGGCGATCGTCGCGGCGAGCCTCGCGGCGGTGGCCGTGGCCGGCGCCGGGCTCTGGTGGCTGGCGACGCGCGAGAGCGGGCCGGTGAACGCCGCGGGCGGCGAGAGCCCGCCCGCCGTGTCGGCGGTCAACGGCTTCACCTGGGACGTCAAGCGCATGCTCATGAACGTCGAGTCCCGCCAGTGGACCCAGGCGGCCGGCGGCGACATCGAGATCTGGGCCAACATCCCCTGCTCGCCGGGCATGACGGAGTTCTTCGTCGCCCTGCGGCCCGAGGGCGAGACCGCCCGGTTCCGCTGCGGCTCCTGGCAGCACCATGAGTGGACGGCCGTCCCCGCCGGCCGTCACCACTTCTACCTGTGGAAGGAGAACGACGGATCGGCCGTCTCCGGGTCGGGGGTCCTGCGCTCCTCCACGGAGATCGTGCAGATCCCGAAGACGCCGGTCCCCTGACGCGGGTCAGGAGGCCGCGTGGCGGGCGCCTGCCAGGATGCCGCCGTACTGGATGGCGACCAGGTGGCCGATCGGGATCGTCTGGCTGGACGCCCCCGCCTCCGCCTCGGCGCACCAGCCGTCGTACGTCTCCGACAGCGCCCGCGCCCGCGCCCGGATGGCGGGCGTGCCGTTGCCCACCGCGAGCTCGCCCTCCAGCGCCCGCAGCAGCATGCCCCCGAACCGGAGCCGCATGCTGTGCAGCGTGTCCCGGCAGGAGAACGCCTCGGCGACCGTGGCGGGCCGCTCGTTCTCCGGGGCGCTGGCCCGGCTCTGGTCGGTGACCGCCATCCCGGCGATCATCGGGATGAAGGCCCGGCTCGCGCGGACGAAGGGCGAGCGGGTGACCAGCTCGTCCGACACCGCCGACAGCACGCCGTCCAGGACGGTGGAGGTGGCCTGGAGGTCCGCGGCGTGCGAGATCAGCAGGTCACGGTAGCTGCGGTCGGTCGGCGTCGTGTCACCGGCGGAGGGGTCGGTCCAGTAGGGCACCTCGGCCGTCAGCCCCAGCGCGCCGTACTTCTTGATGTAGGAGTCGCTGGCGGCGCCGCCGATGTGCTCCGTGGGGTCCTGGCCGAGCGCCTCGATGTAGTCGTAGGCGTCCTCCATGGTGGGAGCCAGGTAGACGGCCTGCTCCAGTTGCTTGACCGAGGGGTGCTCGGGCTCCCCCGCGTGCAGCGGGACGCCGTACCTGCCGGGCAGCGACTTGAGCACCGCCTGCAGCGCTGGCTCGGGCCGGTTCAGGTAGTAGAAGACGCCGCCGGACTCGCCGTTGTGCAGCGTGGTCACGAACGTCGGGCGGGTGTCGTCGATCAGCCGCATCAGCGCCAGCGTCTCGGGCAGCACACGGTCGAAGTACGCCCGCTTGTACGCGAACGGGAACGTCCATTCGACCTGCTCGTCCCCGGCCGGCCGGTAGAAGTGCCTGCCGTAGTGCGCCCGGGTGAACGGCCCGGCGAACCAGCCCTCGTTGAGCCGGGTCCCGTCCACGTCGAGGCAGCCCACGATGTGCCAGGTGTAGCCGGCCGAGCGGCGCAGCTCCGCGTCCGCGCACAGACGGGTGGCGAGGTGCGTGACGGTCAGGCCGCCGATCGGCTCGTTCGGGTGCGGCCCGGCGGCCACGATGGCGTGGCGGGGCCCGTCACCCACGGTCAGGCAGAGCAGCGGGTCGCCGAGTCGGGAGGTGCCGATGCGGCGGAGCGAGGCCACCTCGGGGTGGGCGTCCGCCAGCCGGGTGAGGCTCTCGTGGACCTCGTCAACGGTCGCGAAGCGGTCGAAGTCGGGAACGGTGTCGAGTTCTGCGGTGAGGGTGTCAAGCACGTTCCAGTGTGCACATGGTTCGCGCCGGGGGACATCGTGGCACGTCCCAACGTCATGGACCGGTCCTTGTGGCAACCGTCAATGGTTGAATGGAGCTCCGCTGTCGCACTAAGGAGTCGAATGTCGGTATCCGACCTCGTCCCTGATGGTCCGATGCATGACGGCTCGATCTCGACCCCGTACCACCCGCCGCTGAGCCAGGTCCTCGAAACCCTGGGCAGCCACGTGCTCACCGCCGCCTACGCGCCCGACGGCGAGCCACTGGCGCTGGGCGAGCCCATCGTGCACGACCCCGACGACCCGCTCGACGAGCGGCCGGGCTGCGTCCTGCTCGCCGTGGGCTCGCGGGTGGCCGGCGAGGACACCCACGACCTGGTGCTCCAGGCGGCCCGGCTCGGCTACCACGCCGTGGTCGTCAAGGACAGGGGCGCGGACCTGAGCCCGCTCATCGACACGGCGAAGGCGGCGGGCATCGCGCTGCTCATCGCCCCGCAGCGGATCCCGTGGCGGCAGCTCGACGCGTTGCTGACCGCGGCGATCTCGGGGCCGGGGGCGGCGGCGACCACGTACTCGTCGGTGGCGATCGGCGACCTGTTCGCGCTGGCCAACGCCATCGCCGCGACGATCGGCGGGGCCACCACCATCGAAGATCCGCAAGGCAACGTGCTCGGCTACTCCAACGTGCCCGGCCAGGAGATCGACGAGATCCGCAGGCTGGGCATCCTCGGGCGCAGGACGCCCCAGCGGCCGACCAACCGCAGCGAGTACACCCATGTCTTCAGGGCCGGCGGGCCCGTGCGCTTCGACAGCCTCGGACAGGGCCACATGCGGCGCCTGGCGACGGCGGTCCGCGCGGGCGCCCAGTTGCTCGGGTTCATCTGGGTGCTCGACGGGGAGCCGCCGGTGGTCCCGGACGCCATGCGGGTGCTCGAGGACGCGGGCCGCCTCGCGGCGCTGCACCTGCTGCGCGCCCGCAATCCCAGCAACCCGCAGCGCTGGCACAGCTCGGAGACGCTGCGCGCCCTGCTCGACGGCACGATCAGCGAATCGGCGGCGGCCGTGCGGCTCAGTCTGCCGGTCGGCTCGCCCGTGACGATCGTCGCCTTCGCGCCCGCCGCCGCGCTGTCCGAACCGGGCACCGAGCCGGGCACCGCGCTGGCCAACATCGCCGACCTGATCAGCCTGAGCTGCGAGGCCTGGCATCCGCAGGCCGTGTGCACGACCGCCTGGGGCCGGGTCTACGCCCTGCTGCCCGTCCCGCCGGGGACGCCGGCGGCGCGGCTGATCCGCGTCGCGACCGACGCGGCCGGCGCCGTGCGCAAGTCCACGCGGCTCAGCCTGCACGCGGGCATCGGCCCCGTGGTCGAAGGGCTCGGGGAGGTGCCGTCCTCCAGCCGGCTGGCCGAGCGGGTGCTGCGCGTGCTCGCCGAGACCGCGCACGCGTCCGTGGCCGTCGCCACCGACGAGCAGGTACGCAGCCGCGTCGCCCTGCTCGACCTGGCCGAGCATGGCGGAGTGGCGGACGGCCGGCTGCTGAACCCGGTGCGCCGGATGCTCGACTACGACCGGGCCCACTCCACCACCCACTCCGTCACGCTGCTGGCCTATTTCGACGCCTTCGGGGAGGCGGCCAAGGCGGCGGCCGAGCTGTCCGTACACGAGAACACGCTGCGCTACCGCATCCGCCGGCTGCAGACGCTGTTCGACGTCGACCTCGGCGATCCCACGGAACGGCTGGTGATCTGGCTCCAGCTCCGCCTGCTCCACCTGCGCGGGGAGCTGTAGCGGACGACAACGAGCGCCGGGCGATACGTCCGCTTTCGACGATGAGCGCCCTCGGCCCGGCCGCTTAGCGTCGTCGCATGTCCTCACTGCTGCTGCGCAACGCGCGGATCGGCTCGCGCGGCCCGATCCGCAATGTCTTGATCACCGATGGCCGGGTCACGGAGGTGAGCACGGAGACGCCGCCCGCCGACGAGTCGGTGGACGTGCGGGGCGGCACGCTTCTTCCCGGCCTGTGGGACGCCCATGTGCACATGTCGCAGTGGGCGCAGACCAGGCGCAGGGTGGACGTCAGCGCCGCCCGTTCCGCCCGCGAGGCGGTCGAGCTCGTGCTCGGTCACGAGGGCTTCGCCGACGGCAACGGCTTCACCACCGGCTACGGCTTCCGCGACGGCCTGTGGCCGGACGAGCCGCACAAGTCGCTGCTGGAGGCGGCCGCGCCCGGCAGACAGGTCGCGCTGTTCAGCAACGACCTGCACACCGGCTGGTTCAGCCCCGCCGCGCTGGCCGCCGTCGGCCGGGGCGCGCACCCGACGGGCGTGCTGCGCGAGCGCGAGTGCCACATCGTGATGACCGAGATGCCGCTGCCGCCGGAGCGGGAGCTGGACCGCTGGGTGGCCGAGGCGGCCACGGCCGCGGCGGCCCGCGGCGTGGTCGGCGTGCTCGACTTCGAGTACGCCGACAACGTCACCGACTGGGGCCGCAGGGTCCGCGAGCACCGGGTGGACCTGCGGGTGGCCTGCTCGATCCCCAAGGACAGGCTGGCCGAGGCCATCGAGCGCGGCCTGCGTACCGGGGATCCGGTGGCGGGCTCGGGCGGCCTGCTGGAGGTGGGGCCGGTGAAGATGTTCGTGGACGGGTCGCTCAACACCAGGACGGCGTACTGCGACGACCCCTACCCCGGCACCGGCGGGAGCGGCCTGCTGGAGACCTCGCCCGACGACCTCTTCGCCACGATGAGCCTGGCGCATGAGCACGGCGTCCAGCCGGCCGTGCACGCGATCGGCGACCTGGCCGCGAGCCTGGCCCTGGACGCGTTCGAGCGGATCGGCTGCCCCGGCCGGATCGAGCACGCGCAGCTCCTGCGGCCCGCCGACTTCGCCAGGTTCGCCCGGCCGGGGCTGGTCGCGAGCGTCCAGCCGGCGCACGCGCCGGACGACCGGGAGGTGGCCGACCGGCACTGGCACGGCCGCACCCACCGCGCCTTCGCCTACGGCGACCTGCTCGCCGCCGGCGCCCGGCTCGAACTCGGCTCCGACGCCCCGGTGGCGCCGCTCGACCCCTGGGACGGGATCGCGTCGGCGATCTTCAGGACCGACGACGAGCAGCCGCCGTGGCACCCCGAGCAGGCGCTGCCGCTGCCGGCCGCGCTCGCCTCGGCCGGTCGCGGGCGGCACGGTGTGCGGCCGGGCGACGCGGCCGACCTGATGATCACCGCCGTGGATCCCGCGGACCTCGATCCGGCCGCGCTGCGCGGCATCGAGGTGCTCGGCACACTGCTCGGCGGCCGGTGGACACACCGGCAACAGCTCTGAAACACCCGGTTGACCAGCCTGTCCCAGCAGACAAAGCCACACCGCTGGGTTGAACCATTCCAACAATGATGGGTCCGGCGGTGCTATGGCACGCTCAACCCCAAGCAAAACTCGGAGGTGTCAGCGAATGTCGGTCAAAAGAGCATTCGGGGCCGCCGTCGCGAGCGCGCTGGCCGTCACGCTGACGGCCTGCGCCGGCGACTCCGGCAAGTCCGTCCCACAGGCGGAGAAGTCCTTCTCGGTGGGCGTGACCACCTATTTCCTGTCCCACTTCATGCCCGGCAAGTCGGTCGCCAGCAACATCGACTACGCCCTGTTCACGCCGCTGACCAGCGTCGACACGAAGACCGGCAAGGCCGTGAACGCCGTGGCGGACACGATCGAGTCCACCGACGGCGCCAACTGGACGATCAAGCTCAAGTCCGGCTGGACGTTCCACAACGGCGAGGCCGTCACCGCGCAGTCGTTCGCCGACTCGTGGAACGCCACCGCGTACGGGCCCAACGCCTACACCAACAACTTCATGTTCGCCGCCTTCAAGGGCTACGCCGACCTCAACCCCACCGACGGCAAGCCGTCGAAGAAGACGCTGTCGGGGGTCGAGGTGGTCGACCAGTCCACGCTGAAGGTCACCCTGACCAAGCCGCTCTCGCTCCTGCCGTACGTGCTGGCCCAGACCGCGTTCGCGCCCATGCCGAAGGCGGCCTTCTCCGACCTCGACGGCTTCGACCGCAAGCCGATCGGCAACGGGCCGTACAAGATGGAGGGCGACGGCCTGGCCGCTGGGGTGACGAAGGTCGTGCTGCGCAGGTTCGACCAGTACAAGGGGCAGCCGGGCAACGCGGTCACGATCGAGGCGAAGTCGTACCAGGACGAGGCCGCCGCCTACCGCGACCTCCAGGCGGGCAGCCTCGACGTCGCGCTGGTGACCGGCAACAACCTGACCGACGCGGCGGCCCGGTTCAAGGACCGGCTGGTCCAGGTCCCGTACCCGGCGGTCGTCTACCTGGGCTTCCCGCTCTACGACAAGCGCTTCTCCGACATCAAGGTCCGGCAGGCGTTCGCGCAGGCCATCGACCGCGAGACCATCGTGAAGTCGCTGCTGCGCGGCTTCGGCCAGCCCGCCAAGGGGCTGGCGGGGGCGAGCGTCCCCGGGGGCGGCGACCCCGACTGCGCCACCTGCTCCTACGACCCGGTCAGGGCCAAGGCGCTGCTCGCCGAGGCCGGCGGATGGGAGGGGCCGCTGAAGCTGTGGACGTTCCAGGACCCGCTGAACACGGTGATCCTGGAGGCCGTGGGCAACCAGCTCCGCGCCAACCTCGGCATCGAGGCGGTCACGACGCAGGCCCAGCCCGTGGACCAGCTCTACCCCAACATGACGGCCAAGAAGATCGACGGCCCGGTCCTGCTCTACATGGGCGCCGGCTACCCGCACCTGTACGCGCTGGCCGACCAGCTCTTCACCAAGGGCTCAGGCGCCAACGTGACCGGCTACGACAGCCCCGAGTTCGCGTCCCTGATGGACAAGGCCGCGAGCGCGAGCCAGGACGAGGCGCTCGGCCTGACCAAGCAGGCGGCCAAGGTCGCCCTCGACGGGCTGCCGCTCACGCCGCTCTTCCAGCCGGTCGGGGGCCTGGCCTACTCGGCCAAGGTCAGCGAGGTGAAGCCGGAGTTCCTCGGCGGTGTGGTGCTCGCCGCGGTCAAGGTCGGCTGAGGCGACCTCATGGGGAGGTACGCCGTCCACCGGCTGCTCATGGCGGTGCCCGTGCTGCTGGGCACCACCTTCATCATCTACCTGGCGGTCTACGCCCTGCCGGGGGATCCGATCCAGGCGCTGGCCGGCCCCAACCGGATACTGTCGCCCTCGGTCGAGCAGGCGCTGCGCGAGCGGTTCCACCTGGACGACCCCCTGGTCGTGCAGTACGGCCTCTACCTCAAGGGCCTGCTCTCCGGGGACCTGGGGACGAGCTTCACCGGCCGGCCCGTCTCGGAGGTCATCGCGGGGAGCTGGCCGGTGACGTTCCAGCTCGGTGTGACGGCCTGGCTGTTCATGGCGGTCCTGGGCGTGCTGCTCGGGACCGTGGCCGGGCTCCAGCGCGGCAAACTGGCCGACGCCGCCGTGCTCGGCGGCACCACGGTCATCATGGGCGTGCCGTTCTTCGTGGTCGCCTACGTCGCGCAGATCGTGGTGGGGGTCGATCTCGGCTGGCTGCCGGTCTCGGGCACCGAGGCCGGGTGGCCGCTGGCGTACATCCTGCCCGGGATGGTGCTCGCGCTGTACAGCCTGCCGCAGGTGGCGCGGCTGACCCGGACCAGCGTGCTCGACAACCTGAGCGCCGACCACGTGGACACGGCGACCGCCAAGGGCCTGGCCAGGCGGGCCGTCGTGCTCCGGCACATCCTGCGCAACTCGCTGATCCCCGTGGTGTCGCTGCTCGGGGTGAGCCTCGGCTACCTGCTCAGCGGCACCGTCCTCATCGAGGGGATCTTCAACCTGCCCGGCCTCGGCTACCAGATCTTCACGGCGATCCCGCAGCACGACGGGCCGGTCGTCGTCGGCGTGGGAACCCTGCTCGTCCTCGTCTTCCTGCTGGTGAACCTCTTGGTGGATCTGCTCTATGGCATCCTCGACCCTCGTATCCGCCTCGGCTGAGCCGCGGCACGGCCTCTGGCGCGAGCTGCTCCGGCGCCCGGCGTTCGCCGTCTCCAGCGCGGTGGCGCTGGTCATCTGTGCGATGGCGGCGGTGCCGCAGCTCTTCGCGGGCTGGTTCGGCGCCGGCGACCCGCGGCGCTGCGCCCTGGTCGACAGCGGCCTGCCGCCCGCGCCCGGGCACCCGTTCGGCTTCGACATCCAGGGCTGCGACCTGTACAGCAACGTGGTGTACGGCGCGCGGTCGTCGGTGCTCATCGCGCTGCTCGTCACCGCCGGGATGATGCTGATCGCGGTCGTGCTCGGCGGCCTGGCCGGCTACTTCAGGGGCTGGGCGGACGCGCTGATCAGCCGGGTCATGGACGTGTTCTTCGGGTTCCCGTCGCTCGTCGGGATGATCGTCATCCTGCAGGCGGCCAGCACCCACAACGAGCTGACCGTCTCGGCCGTGCTGATCCTCTTCGGGTGGCCGGCCCTGGCCCGCGTCATGCGCGGCTCCGTCCTGGCCGTGGCGACCAGCGAGTACGTCGCCGCCGCCCGCGGCGTGGGCTCCGGCACCTCGCGGATCCTGCTGCGCCACGTGCTGCCCAACTCCTTCGGACCCGTCGCCGTGCTCACCGGGCTCAACATCGGCGGCGTGATCGCCTCGGAGTCGGCGCTCACCTTCCTCGGCGTCGGGCTGCAGACGCCGGCGATCTCGTGGGGTGTGCAGCTCAACACCGCCCAGCAGTACTTCCTCACCGCCCCGCACCTGCTGATCTTCCCGTCGATCTTCCTGACCGTGACCGTGTTCAGCTTCGTGCTGCTCGGCGACGCCCTGCGCGACGCCTTCGACCCCCGACTGCGCTAGGTGCCGCCATGAGCTCACTGGAATCGCTGCCCGGCTACGACGCCTCCGCGCCGCTGCTGTCGGTGTCCGATCTGCACGTTCGCTTCGGCCGGGCCCAGGTGGTCAACGGCGTCGACTACGCGGTGGACGGCGGCCGGACCCTGGCCGTGCTCGGCGAGTCGGGCAGCGGCAAGAGTGTGACGGCCCGCGCGATCATGGGGCTGGTCCGCCCGCCGCGCGGCACGGTCACCGCGGGCTCGGTGAAACTGCGCGGGGTCGACCTGCTCACGCTGCCGGAGGAGTCCAGGCGGCGGCTGCGGGCCACCACGATCGCCATGGTCTTCCAGGACGCGCTGTCGGCGCTCAACCCGGTGCTCAGCGTCGGCTACCAGATCGCCGAGCTGTTCCGCGCCCATCGCGGGCTGTCCCGCAAGGAGGCGCACAAGCGGGCGGTCGAGGTGCTCGACCTCGTCCGCATCCCGGCCGCCGCCCGGCGGGCGCGCGACTACCCGCACCAGTTCTCCGGCGGCATGCGCCAGCGGGTGGGCATCGGGCTGGCGATCGCGCTGAACCCGCAGGTGATCATCGCCGACGAGCCGACGACCGCGCTCGACGTGACCGTGCAGGCGCAGATCATCCGGCTGCTCCGCGAGATCCAGCGCGAGCACGGCACCGCGCTGGTCCTCATCACCCACGACATGGGCCTCGTCGCCGACGTCGCCGATCGGGTCGCCGTCATGTACGCGGGGCGGGTGGTGGAGCAGGGCGGCGCGGCCGAGGTGTACGCCGGGCCCGCGCACCCGTACACCGAGGCGCTGCTGGGCGCGATCCCCCGGCCGGAGCTGCGCGGGCGGCGGCTGGCGGTCATCCCCGGCGCGCCGCCCGACCTGACCGGGCCGGACGGCGGCTGCCGGTTCCGCCCCCGCTGCGGGTACGGCGTCGAAGCGTGTGAGCAGGCGCCCCCGGCGCTCGCGGTCGGACCAGGCAGGCTCGCCGCCTGCCACGAGTGGAAGCGGGTGGCGACCCCATGACGGGCACGGGCACTGGCACGGGCACTGGGACGGGCACTGGGACGGGCACTGGGACGGAGACGGTGCTGGAGGTGCGCGACCTGGTCAGGCACTTCCCGGTCAGGTCAGGCGTCCTGCGGCGGACCGTGGGCGTGCTCAAGGCCGTCGACGGGGTGAGCCTCGAACTGCGCAAGGGCGAGACGCTCGGCATCGTCGGCGAGTCGGGGTGCGGCAAGTCCACCCTGGCCAAGCTGCTCACCGCGCACGACCGGCCCACGTCGGGGGAGGTCACCGTGCTCGGCCGGTCCATGCACGATCTGCGCGGCGGGGAGCTGCGCCGGGCCAGGCGGCACATCCAGCTCATCTTCCAGGACCCTTACACCTCGCTCGATCCGCGGATGACGGTCGCCGACACCGTGCGGGAGCCGTACGACGTCAATCCCGACCTGGCTCCGCGCGGGGCGCGCGATCGGATGGTGCGCGAGTTGCTCGACGCGGTCGGCCTCAACCCCGACCACGGCGACCGCTACCCGCACCAGCTCTCCGGCGGGCAGCGGCAGCGGGTGGGCATCGCCCGCGCCCTGGCGCTGCGGCCCGAGGTGCTGGTGTGCGACGAGCCGGTGTCGGCGCTCGACGTCTCGGTCCAGGCGCAGATCGTCAACCTGCTGGAGCAGTTGCGGGAGGCGTTCTCGCTGGCCTACGTGTTCATCGCGCACGACCTGAGCGTGGTGCAGCATCTCGCCGACCGGGTGGCCGTGATGTACCTGGGCAAGGTGGTCGAGCTCGGCACCGAGGCGGAGGTGTACGAGTCGGCCGCGCACCCGTACACGCAGGCCCTGCTGTCGGCGGCGCCCGTGCCGGACCCGGCGCTGCGGGGCACCCGCCAGGAGATCGTCCTCGAGGGTGAGCCGCCCAGCCCGGTGGACCCGCCGTCCGGCTGCTCGTTCCACCCGCGTTGCTGGAAGGCCGTCGACGGTTGCTCCGCGTCGGTGCCGGGGCTCGACCCGGTCGGCGGGGCGGGCCATCTGGTGGCCTGCCACCTGGCCGACCGCTCCTGAGCCGGCGCCCGTCAGGGGCGGCGCCCGGCGGCGGCCCGCGATTCGAGGCCGTCGAGGATCAGGTCGAGCCCGTAGGCGAACTCGTCGCCGAAGTCGTAGCCGGGCTTGAGGATGTGGGCGGAGGCCATCTCGACGAGGTGGGGGTATTCGTCGGCAGGGAGGTGGGCCACGATCGGCTCGGTGACCTCGGCGGCGCCGTCGGGGCCGTCGAAGGGCAGCGAGGCCTCCTGGAGCGCGAATCCGTAGACGTAGCTGTCGAGCAGCGCGTAGGCGTGGGCTGTCAGCTCCACCGAGAAGCCGGCGCCCCGCAGCAGGCCGATGATCGAGTCGTGCTGCCGGAGGGTGGCGGGGCCCGGCGTGGCCCGCGACTCCATGAGCGCGATCGCCCACGGATGACGCCTGAGCACCTCGCGGGTCGAGGCGGCGCGCCGGCCTATCTCCGCCCGCCAGTCGCCGCCGACGGCCGGTAGGTCGATCTCCGCGAAGACGAGGTCGACGATGCCGTCGAGGATGTCGTCCTTGCCGTTGACGTAGTGGTAGACGGACATCGGCCTGACGCCGAGCTCCTGGGCGAGGGAGCGGATCGTCAGGGCCGCGATCCCCTGAGCGTCGGCGACCGCGACGGCGCCGCGCAGCACCCGCTCGCGGCTGAGCGGAGTGCGCTCCCTCGGGCTGTCACTGGCTGGCTTGGGCATCTCGGCTTCGACCCTAGCATCTTCGTACTTAGTACTATAGCGTGCGTCTTACTAAGTACGAAGATGCCCGACCCGGGAGGAAGCCATGTCCACGAGAGCCGCCGGCCGGACCGTCGGAGCGCTGTTCCTGCTGGCCTACGTCTTCTACCTCGGCGGCAGCATGCTGGTGGACTCCGGCACGGGCACCGCCGACATCCTGGCCACGGCCGCCGGGCACCAGGGGGAGATCGCGGCGGGGGCCGTGCTGATGCTGCTCAACTCGGTGGCCGTGGCCGGCATCGGGGTGCTGGCGCTGCCGGTCCTCAGGCGCGGCGGCGGCGAGATCTCCGCCCACGCGTACCTGGTGGCCCGGGTGATCGAGGCGATGGCGCTGGCCGTGGGGGTCGTCTTCCTGCTGTCGCTGATCCCTCTCTCGAGGGAGTACGCCGGCGGCGCCCCGGGGCTCGCGGCGCTGGCCCGCGTCGCGAAGGAGGGCAACTTCTACGGCTACCAGATCGGGATGATGTCCCTGTGCCTGGGCGGCCTGCTGTTCTGCCGGGTCCTGCTCCGGGCGCGGCTGGTCCCCCGGCCCCTGGCCGTGCTGGGCCTGGCCGGATACCTGCTCTTCCTGGTCGAGACGGTCCTCGGGATCCTCGGCTCCGGTCTCGGGCCGGCCCTGCTGGTCCCCGGCGCCCTTTTCGAGGTCGGGGTCGGCGTGCTGCTCGTCGTACGGGGATTCCCCGAGCCCGAGCGGGCCCTTGACGGGCTGCCTCAGGCGGTGCCCGCGTGAGGCGCGCCGCCTCCCGCCCGGCTCATGACTCCTCCGTGTCCGGTGCCGGTGGGCTCGTCGCGCCGGCCGCCAGCAGCCGCTCCGCCAGTGTGCGGCAGCGGCCGGCGAGCTCCGGCGGGTCGAGCACCCGGAAGTCGTGCCCCAGCAGGAGCACGTGCATGAGCACGAAGTCGAGGCTGCCTGCGCCGCTGAGCACCTCGCAGCGCCCGCTCCCCCGCTCTCGTACGACGGCCGCCGACGCCGGGATCTGCGCGCGCACCGTGCCGGCCGGCGCGTGCACGAGGAAACGCGCCTGGTGCGGGTAGACCCGGCTCGCCACGCTCTCCTGCACGTACGCCGCCGCGTCGGGCGCCGGGCGCGGGCGGAAGTGCCAGGTCCGTGCGGACACCCCGGTCATCCGGTCGACGCGGAAGCTGCGCCAGTCGTCGCGGTCGAGGTCGTAGGCGAGGAGGTACCAGCGGCGGTCGGAGGCCACCAGGCGGTAGGGCTCGACCCGCCGCCGTCGTACCTCGTTCCCCGAGGGGTAGTCGAAGCCGGCCTCGACCTCGTCGCGGCAGGCCCTGGCCAGCGTCATGAGCACGTCGGCGGCGACCGGCGTGCGGCCGCCGCCGAAGGACTCCACCGAGTCGGAGAGCGCCCCCACCTCGTGTCGCAACCGGGTGGGCAGCACCCGGTCGAGCTTGGTCAGCGCCCGGAGCGCGGCGTCGGCGGCGCCGGCGACCGCGCCGCCCGCGCCGGCGAGCAGCGAGACCGCGGTGACGATCGCCTCCTCGTCGTCGAGCAGCAGCGGCGGCAGATCCTGCCCCGGGCCGAGTTGGTAGCCGCCGCCGACGCCCTGACTGGCGTGCACCGGATAGCCGAGCGTGCGCAGCCGCTCGACGTCGCGCCGCACCGTGCGCGGCGTGACCCCGAGCCGGTCGGCGAGCTCGGGGCCGGTCCAGACCTGCCGCTGCTGCAGCAGCCCGAGCAGGGTGAGCACCCGTTCCGTCGTGCCCCATTCGTCACCGCTCGCCCCGTCCATGCCACCCACCCTGCCAGAGATAGCGGACCGATCCTGTCCGCTAGGGGTGTCAGCGTGGCCGCATGGACGCGAACGCACTCGACTGGAACCGGACGCTGCGCGAGCAGTGGGAGTTCCATTGGAACCATCAGCTCCGAGCCCGGCTCGACGGCCTGACCGACAACGAGTACTTCTGGTCGCCGACGCCGGACGCCTGGAGCGTGCGGCCGCGCGGCCGCTCGACGGCGCCCGTGCAGGTCGGCGCCGGGGACTTCACGATCGACTACGCCATCCCCGAGCCGGTCCCGGCGGCCTTCACCACGATCGCCTGGCGCCTCGGCCACGTCATCGTCGGCGTGCTCGCCGCGCGCAACGCGGCGCACTTCGGCGCGCCTGCGGCGTCGTACGAGACGTGGGAATACGCTGGCACCGCCGCCACCGCGCTCGACCAGCTCGAGGCCCAGCTCGACGTCTGGCTGGCCGGGGTGCGCGGCCTCGGCGAGGCCGGGCTCCCGGTCCCGGTCGGCGAGAAGGAGCCCTATCCCGAGGCGCCCATGGCGGACCTGGTGCTGCACATCCACCGCGAGCTGATCCACCATCTGTCCGAGGTCTGCCTGCTGCGCGACCTCTACCGGCACACGAAAGCCGCCACGAACGGAGAGACCGTATGAGCCGCCACATCCAGGTCACCTTCGACGCCCACGACCCGCGGGCGCTGTCGTCCTTCTGGCGCGACGCCCTGGGCTACGTCCACCCCGCCCCACCCGGGGTCGACCTGCCCGAGGGCGCCGACCCGCTGGCCGCGTGGGACGACTTCCTCGCGCGGGCCGGCGTGCCGGAGGAGCGGCGCAACTCGAACTCGGCCGTCGAGGACCCGGACGGCCACGGCCCACGGCTGTTCTTCCAGCAGGTGCCGGAGGACAAGGTCGCCAAGAACCGCGTCCACCTCGACGTCCGCGCGGCCCCCGGGCTGCAGGGGGACGAGCGGATGGCGGCGCTGGACGCCGAGTGCGCCCGGCTCGTGGCGCTGGGGGCGACGCGGGTCCGCCGCCACGAGCCCGATCCCCCGATGAGCGGCGGCTTCATCGTGATGACCGACCCCGAGGGCAACGAGTTCTGCCTGGACTGACCCGGCCCGTTGTGGCGGGACGCACGCCGCCGCACGGCCCGTGGGGGCCGTGCGGCGGTGTGGGGGGATCGGCGGGAGGTCTCTCAGGAGGCCAGGACTCCGGTCGACGCGAGCGCGGCGGCCTCGGCGCCCGCCCGGCGGCCGAACACGGAGCCGGCGGCCAGGCCGCTCCCCCCGGGGTAGTTGTGGAAGAACAGCCCGCCCGCCATCTCCCCGGCGGCGAACAACCCGGGGGTCACCTCGCCGGCCTCGTCGATGACGCGGCCGGAGGTGTCGATCTTCACGCCCCCGAAGGTGAACGTGATGCCGCAGGTCACGGCGAACGCGAGGTAGGGAGGCTGATCGAGCGGCTGGGCCCAGTTGCTCTTCGGCGGGGTGAGCCCGGTCGTGCCGAGCCCGTCCTTGACCGCCGGGTTGAACGGGCCGGGGCGGGTGGCCGCGTTGTACTCCTCGACGGTGGCGGTCAGACCGGCGACGTCGATGCCGGCCAGTTCGGCGAGCTCGGCGATCGAGTCGGCCTGGAAGCGGGAGACGCCGGGGGCTTCGTACTCGGCCTCGCGCAGCAGCGGTGTCGTCTTCGCGTCGAAGAGCTGGAACGCCAGGGCGCCCGGCTGGCGCAGGATCTCCGCGCCGTACTTGGCGTAGGTGTAGTTGCGGATCTCGGCCCCCTCGTCGAGGAAGCGCCGGCCCGCCGCGTTGACCACGATGCTCAGCGGATAGGACTGCTTGGTGAACCGGTTCGTGAGCTCGACGTCGCCGCTCTCCGGCGCGTTGGCGTCCCATGCCACGGCGTGGCAGCCGCTCCAGTGACCCGCCGCCTGCGCGCCCGCCCGCAGCGCGGCCGTGAGCACGCTCCCCGTGTTGTACGGGGTGCCGCGCACCTTGGCGAGATCCCAGTTGGGCCCGAGATACTGGGCGCGCAGCATCCTGCTGGCCTGGAACCCTCCGGCGGCCAGCACCACGGCGCCCGCCCGGAACTCCGCCTCGCCCGCCCCCACACCGACCACGCGCCCGTCGGCATCGCGCAGGATGCGGTCGACGGCGGTGTCACAGAGGATCCGCACCCCGGCCCGCTCCGCCGCCGCCAGGTGCTGCGCCACCAGCCCCTTCCCGCCGCCGACGGTCGCCAGCGGCAGGCCGCCCCAGAACCGGAAGCGGTCGTCCACCTCGTAGGCCTGGCGCTCGTACTGCAGGCGGAAACGCACTCCGTGGCCGTGCATCCACCGCACGGTGTTCTCGATGCCGTGCACCATCGCGTCGGTCAGCTCGGGATCACACCGCCCGAGCGTCACCCGGCGCATGTCCGCCGCGAAGTCGGCGGGGCCGTAGGGGTCGAGGTCGGTGTGCGGCAGGCGCTCGTCGGGGTCGTCGATGACGCCCACGAGGTCACCGAGGTCCTGATAGGTGGTGCGGATCGCGCCGGCGGTGAAGTAGGTGTTACCGCCGATCGCCGCCGCCGGCCCCTTCTCGAGCATCAGGACACGCGCGCCGCGCTCGGCAGCCGCGTGCGCGGCGCAGAACCCCGCGTTGCCGGTGCCGACGACGATCACGTCCGCGTGGTCATCCATGAATGAAGATCCTCCTGGTCGTGGTGGGATGGGTCAGCCGGTGGTCGGATTCGCCCGCGTCTGGACTCGCTTGGAGAGGATCCGGATGGCCGTCGCCTTGTGAAAGTGCTGCAGGGTGACCCTCTCCGCCGTGTCGGCGTCGCGGGCGGCGATCGCCGCGAGGATCTCCCGGTGCTCGGCGAGGGCCTGCTTCTGGCGGGCCTCCGAGCTGAGCGTGGTGGAGTTCAGGCGTTCGATCAGAGAGCGGGTCTGCTGCAGGGAACGCCTGAGGAAGGAGTTGCGCGCCGCGTCCCACACCGCGTCGTGGAAGGCGTGGTTGAGCTCGACGATCTCGGCGACGTCGCCGCCCATGGCCGCCTCGAACCGCTCGGTGAGCTCCTCCATGAGCGCCAGGTCGAGATCGGTGCGGGTGGAGGCGGCGAGCCTGGCGGCCAACGCCTCCAGCGAGTCGCGGACGGTGCACGTCTCGGACAGCTCGTCCGCGGAGAGCTCGTTGACGAGCAGCCCGTGCTGCGACGCGCGCAGCAGGCCGTCGGACTGGAGGCGGCGTAGCGCCTGCCCCGCCGGCGTGCGGCTCACGTTGGCCCGCGCCGCGATGTCGCCCTCGACCACCCGCACGCCCGCGGGCAACTCGCCGCGGGTGATCGCGTGCCGCAGGTATTCGTACAGCTCGTCGGCGATGGGCCTGGTGCCGGGGAGGGTGATCTCCGACGCGTCGGCACGAGCCGCCTGGGGTTCGTCCATGCCTCTCAGAATACATGTGCATCCCGTCGTACTCCAAGTCCGTCTTCCATACTTCGGACGCGAGCCTCAGATCGGCGATGCCGAGCCTTGACCGAAGCATTTACCCTGTTAGACAGCTTGAAAGGCGGCCGGAAGCCAATCCTTGTGGTTATGAATACGGTCGAGTACAGTCGCATCCCATGCAAGACAGAACGGTTGTGGACGCCGTCACGGCAGCACTGATCGCCGAAGGCACAGAGGTGGTCTTCGCGCTGATGGGCGACGGAAACCTGGACCTGCTCACCAGGATCTCGATGACCGGGCGCATCAAGCTGGTGCACGCCTGCCACGAGCAGGGCGCGGTCGCGATGGCCGACGGCTACGCCCGCTTCTCCGGCAGGCCCGGGGTGGCGAGCGTGACCCACGGCCCCGGGCTGAGCAACACGGCCACGTCGCTGCTGACCGCCGTGGCCGCCCGATCCCCCGTCGTCCTCATCGCCCCCGACACCCCGACCGGAGACCTGAACCACCCGCAGCGCTTCGATCAGCGGTCGTTCATCAGGTCGACGGGAGCCCTCTTCCGGCCCCTCCACCGGCCTGACACGGTGCACGCCGACACCGGCGCGGTGTTCCGCCACGTCCGGTTCGGCAAGGGTCCCGCGGTGCTGAACGCCCCGACCGACGTGCTGCTCGCCGCCCTGTCCCCGGACACCGCGCCCTACCGGCCGGCGGACGGGCCACCGGCCGGGCCCGCGCCGGATCCCGCGGCCGTCGAGGCCGCCGTGGCGGCGCTGACCTCCGCGCGCAGGCCGGTGATCCTCGTCGGCCGCGGCGTGCCGCCGGATGACGACGCGGCATCGGTCGGTGAGCTCGCCGACCTGCTGGGAGCCCCGATCACGACCTCGCTCAAGGCCAAGGGGCTGCTCGCCCGCCACCCCCGCAGCCTCGGCGTGGCCGGCGGGCTCGGCGCCGAGGCCGCCTCCCGCGCGCTGGCGGAGGCCGACTGCGTCCTCGTGCTGGGCGCCACCGCGAACCAGTGGACGACCGACGGCGGCCTGACCGGCCGCGTGATCGTGCAGGTCGACCACGACGCGGAAGCGATGGGCAGGCACACGCGGCCGGACGTCGCCGTCGTCGGTGACGCCGCCAAGACCGTGGCCGCCCTGCGCGACCGGCTGACCGCCGCCGGCGCGCGCACCGGCTGGGCTCCTCCCCCGGAGGAGAGCCCCCTGACCGGCTTCGCGGGCGACACCTCACCTGTCCACCCGCAGCAGGTCGTCGACACTCTCGACGCCGCGCTGCCCGAAGACCGCCTGCTGGTCGTCGACGCCGGTCACTTCGGCTCCTACGCCCAGCAGACGTTGCGTAGCTGGGATCCCCGCCGCTACGCCTTCACCCACGACTTCGGCGCGATCGGCCAGGCCCTGGGCGTGAGCATCGGCGCGGCCTTCGCCCGGGAGGGCGAGCGGGTCACGGTGGTGCTCGGCGACGGGTGCCTCATGATGAGCCTCAACGAACTCGCCACGGTCCGACGTTACGGTCTGCCGCTGACCGTGGTGGTCATGAACGACGGGGGCTATGGGCAGGAGCGTCACAGCCTCCGGGCCAAGGGCCTCCCCGTCGCGGAGTCCGAACACGCGTGGCCGGACATCGCGGGCATCGCCCGAGGATTCGGAATACCGGCGCATTCCATCGGATGCGCGTCGGATCTCGCCCTTCTGCCGCAGCTTCTGGCTGACGAGACAGGGCCGATCCTTTTCGACGTGCACATCGACCCGGACGCCCAGAATCGGGCGTTCGCCGACATAGCCGCTCGGCTGCGAGGCACCTCGCAGGATGTTGAAGGAGACCAACGGTGACGCAGACAGGTGTGAATGACGGCGGCCACGCCGGCGGAACCCCGGTTCCGGCAGAGGCCTCCCGGGTCGCCAAGGCGGCGTTCATCGGGACCACGATCGAGTGGTATGACTTCTACATCTACGCGAGCACCGCGACGCTCGTGTTCGGCACGCAGTTCTTCCCCGCGATGTCCCCGGTCGCGGCGACGCTCGCCTCGTTCGCGACCATCGCGGTGGCCTTCGTCGCCAGGCCGATCGGCGGCCTGATCTTCGCCCACTACGGCGACCGGGTCGGCCGCAAGACGACGCTGATCGCGTCCCTGCTGCTGATGGGTCTCAGCACGACGCTCGTCGGCCTGCTGCCGACCTATGCCACGGCCGGAGCGCTGGCCCCGATCCTGCTGGTCCTGCTCCGCTTCGTCCAGGGTGCCGCGGTGGGCGGCGAGTGGGGCGGCGCCGTCCTGATGGCGACCGAGTTCGCGCCGCCCGGCCGGCGGGCCCGGCTGTCGAGCTGGGCGCAGCAGGGCGTCACCGCCGGTCTCGCCCTGTCGACGGCCGTCCTGCTGCTCGTGACCCTCCTGGTCCCGCACGAGACCTACGTGGAGTGGGCCTGGCGGCTGCCCTTCCTGTCCAGTGCCGTGCTGATCGTGGTCGGGCTGGTGATGCGGCTGCGCATCGACGAGTCGCCGATCTTCAAGGCCGGGCAGAAGGCCGGGGGCACGACCGGCACGCGCCTGCCGATCGCGACCCTGCTGCGCGAGTCACGGCGCACCGTGGTCCTCGCGACCTTCGCGTACGTGACCGTGAGCGCGACCTTCTACGTCGCCTTCGTCTTCCTGCTGTCCCACGCCACCGGACCGCTGAAGATCAGCCAGCCGCTGGCGCTCACCGCGGTGCTGCTCTCCTCGGGTGCGTACAGCATCGGCCTGCGGCTGTCCGCCGGGGTGGCCGACAAGCGGGGCAGGCGCACGGCGCTGCTGACGGGATTCTGCGGGATCCTCGTCGTCGTCTTCCCCTCGATCGCCCTCATCGAGACCGGCTCGCCCGTCCTGTTCGCCGTCGGCCTCGCGCTGCTCGCCTTCCCCGTGGGCTGCGCCTACGCCCCGATCGGCGTCTACTTCGCGGAGCTGTTCCCCACCGCGACCCGCTACTCGGGCATCACCGCCGCCAACCAGGCCGGCTCGCTGATGGGCGCGGCGGTGGCCCCGTTCATCGCCATCGCCCTGTTCGGCGCGTTCGGCATGTACGCCGTCGGCGCCTACGTGGTGCTGGTCACGGTCATCAGCCTCGTCGCCGTGCGGGCCCTCGGTGAGACCCGGCACCTGGACCTCGAACGGTGAGGAAGCCCGTGAACAGCATCGAAACCGCCGTCAGGACAGTGAGCGAGCTGGATCTCGCCCACGTCCCCGAGCAGACGCTGCGCCGCGCCCGGCTCGTCATCGCCGACACCGTCGCGGTCGCCGCCGCCGGGGCCAGGACGCCGGAGATCACCGCGCTGGCCGCCCTCGACGAGCGCGACGCGCTGGTGACCCCGGCCGATCGGGCCGGGGCGGGGCACACGGCGACCGTGCTCACGACCCCGCTCCGGAGGGCCCACCCGGCGCACGCCGCGTTCCTCAACGCGACCGCGGGAACGTTCCTCGAACTCGACGAGGGCATGCGGCCCACCGGCCACCCCGGGATGCACGTGGTCCCGGCGGCCCTGGCGGTCGCCGAGCGGGCGCACGCGTCGGGCGCCGACCTCGTTCGAGCCGTCCTCGCCGGGTATGAGGTCTGCAGCCGGCTCTTCCGCACGTACCGCCTGCGGCAGGGCGTCCACCCGCACGGGCACATCGGCGCGGTCGGCGCCGCGGTCGCCGTGGCACTTCTCGACGGGACCGATCCGGTGACAGCGGCCGAAATCGCGGCGACCAGCCCGCTGCTGTCGGTGTGGCAGTCCTGCTACGAGGGCGCGACGGCGCGCAACGCCTACACCGGCCACGCGGCGCACAGCGGCGTCCGCGCCTCCGCCCTGGCCCGCGCCGGGTTCACCGGCTCGGCCGGCGCGCTGGAGGTGGCGTTCGGCCAGGTGGCGGGCGAAGTGGCGGACGCGTCGGCGCTCACCGGGCCGTTGCGCCATGACGATCTCGGCATCACGCGCAACTACTTCAAGGTCCACAGCGCCTGCGCCCTGTCGCACAGCGCCGTGGAGGCCGCGCTGGCCCTGGCGCCCGTCAGCCCGGAGGAGATCCGCGAGGTGCGGGTCGAGACGGTGGCCGTCAACCTGAAGATCGACCGGCAGCCGGTCGCGAACGACCTGTCCGGCCGGTTCTCGCTGCCGTACGCGGTGGCGACGGCGCTCGTCCTCGGCCGCAGCGACGTGGAGGCGTTCGGCTTCCGCCCCGAGATCGCCGCCGTGGCCGAGAAGGTGCGGGTGAGCGTGCTGCCCGAGTTCGAGGCCGAGTGGCCGGAATCCGGTCCGGCGCGGGTGAGCGTGGTGACCGGTGACGGTTCCGTGGCCGCGACCGTGCGGAATCCGCGCGGCCACCACACGCGTCCCCTCACCGAGGCCGAGCACCAGGAGAAGTTCGCCACGCTCGTCGGCGACCAGCGGACGGCGGCCGCGTGGTGGGAACGCCTCGACGGGCTCCTGGCGATCGCCGACTGCGCCGGCCTGTTCGAGGCGGCCCCGTCCGGGGGAGGGCGATGACCAGGGCAGTGGTGAGCCTGCTGGCCATGGGAGGCACCATCGCCAACGAGCGCGCCGCGGGCGGGACCACGCCGCGCCACGGAGCCGCCGACCTCGCGAGCCTGCTCGCGGGCCTGCCGGTCGAGCTCCGGACGGCCGACGTGCGCACCGTGTCCAGCCGGGCCGTCACGCCGGCCGACATGTGGACGCTCGCCGGGGCCGTACGCCGCGAGATCGCCGGCGGCGCCGACGGCGTGGTGATCACGCACGGCACGGACACCCTGGAGGAGACGGCGTACGCGCTGGCCCTGCTGGTGGACACCGCCGTCCCCGTCGTGGTCACCGGAGCCATGCGCGCCCCGCATCTCCCCGGCGCCGACGGGCCGGCCAACCTCGTCGCCGCCGTCGTCGCGGCGCTGCACCGGCCCCTGGCGCGATACGGCCCGGTCGTGGTGTTCCAGGACGAGATCCACGTGGCCCGGCTGGTGGCCAAACAGCACAGCGCCCGGGTGGCGGCGTTCTCCTCCCCGTCGGCCGGTCCCGTCGGGTTCGTGATCGAGGACGAGGTCGAGCTGCTGCTCGGCCCCCCGCCGGAGCCCGACCGGCTGCCGGCCACGGCTCCGCCGGACCGGAAGGTGGAGCTCGTCGTGGCGGTGACCGGCTCCGACGGGAGGCTGATCGACGCGATCGCCGACGACGTGGCCGGGCTCGTCGTCGCGGGCACCGGCGCCGGGCATCTGTCCCCCGCGCTGGCCGACGCGGTCATCCGCGTGCTGCGGTCGGGGCGGCCCGTCGTCCTGGCCAGCCGCTGCGCCGACGGCCCGATCCTGCGGCGGACCTACGGCGGCCCCGGATCGGAGACACACCTGCTCGGCGAAGGAGTGCTCGCTGCGCGGACCCTGGCACCGGCCAAGGCCCGGCTCCGGCTGCTCTTCGGCCTGTCCGCCGGCCTGTCCGCCGAGGAGCTCTTCCCTCCTCGCCCCTCACCCACGACGCCACCCGGCGATGAAGGAGCCGACCATGACCGAATCGCGTGACTTCATCGGCTATGGCCAGAATCCGCCGGAGTTCAGCTGGCCGAACGGCGCCCGGCTCGCCGTCAACTTCGTGGTCAACTACGAGGAGGGCGCGGAACGCAACGCGCTCGACGGCGACACCGCCCGCGAGACCCTGGTCGAGGCGAAGTACGACGTCCCCGACGGCGAGCGCGAACTCTTCACCGAGTCGACCTTCGAGTACGGCGCCCGCGTCGGGATCTGGCGGATCCTCCAGGCGCTGGACGATCACGGCGTCGTGCCCACCGTGTTCGCCTCGGCCCTGGCGCTGGAGCGGAACGCGCCCGTGACCGAGGCCATCGTCCAGCGGGGGTGCGACGTGGTCGGGCACGGCTACCGATGGATCCCGCACACCGGCATGACCGTCGAGGAGGAACGCCGCAACATCGAGGACTGCGTCGCCTCGCTGGAGCGTCTCACCCACCGGCCCGTCAGGGGCTGGTTCACCCGGCCGCCGAACACCGTCCACACCCGCTCGCTGCTGGCGCGGGCCGGGCTCGTCTACGACGCCGGTTCGGTCAGCGACGACCTGCCGTACTGGGAGCAGGTCGACGGGCGGCCGTTCCTCATCGTCCCCTACTCGCTGGACGTCAACGACACCAAGTTCTACAAGGGGCAGTTCTTCACGGCCGACGACTTCGCCCGCTACGCCATCGACTGCTTCGACGTCCTGCTCGCGGAGAGCGTCCGGCACCCGAGGATGATGTCGATCGGGCTCCACCCGAGGATCATCGGGCGGCCGGCCCGGCTGGCGGGCCTGCTCCGGGTGCTCGACCGGATCAGCGCGCGCGACGACGTCTGGATCACGGGACGGGACGCCATCGCGGACTTCTGGCGGGAGCGCTTCCCCTCCGCCTGAAGCGCGGCCTATCCCACCGAGCCGGCGGGCTGACCGCCCTCCCTGCTGCCGTACCGGCGGTGGGCGGTCGTGGCGTGGGCGGGGCCGAGCGTCTCGGCGCGCTCGCGGGCGTACAGCAGGAGCAGGCTGTGCATGCGGTAGCGGCCGGAGCCGAGCGGCTCCAGCAGGCGGCTCTCGACCAGGATCTCCAGCAGCTCATCGGCGCGTTCGACGGGCAGGCCGGTCAGGGCGGCGGCGGCCTCGGGACCGACGTCGGCGCGGTCGGACGTGCCCAGCAGCCGGAACAGTCGCGCGGCGGCGCCGTCCCCGTCTCTCGCGAGATCCCGGTAGCTCATCTCGAAGCTGGCCCGCACCGCGCGGTCGCCCATCTGGAGCTCGGCCAGCCGGTGCCGCTCGCTGGTGAGCCGGTCTCGCATCGCGGCGACGGACCAGGCCGGCCGGGCGGCCAGGCGCGCGGCCACGATGCACAGCGCCAGCGGCAGCCCTCCGCACAACCGCACCACCTCGGTCGCGGCCTCGGCCTCCGCCTCGATCCGCTCCGGCCCGACCAGGCGCGACAGCAGCAGCGCGGCGTCCCGCTCGCAGAGCACGTCGAGGCTGCGGTGCAGGACGCCGCCGAACGGGGCGAGCGTCCGCCGGCTCGTGATGATCACGCCGCACCCGAGCCCTCCGGGAATGAGCGGGCGGACCTGCTCCGCGTCACCGGCGTTGTCCAGCACCACCAGGATGCGTTTGCCGCTCGTCAGGGACCGGAACCGGGCCGCCGCCTCCTCGACCGAGGCGGGCACGGCCGACTCCGCCAGGCCCAGGGAGCGCAGGAACCGCCTGAGCACCTCGACGGGCGGCAGCGGCTCGATGTCGGTGGTGGCGCCGTGCAGGTCCACGTAGAGCTGGCCGTCGGGGAAATGGTCGGTGAGCTGGTGCGCGGCGTGGATGGCCAGCGCCGACTTGCCCACGCCGCCGAGGCCGGTGATCGCGAAGATCGCCGGCTGCCGGCCGCGGGTCATGCGCGTGCACAGGTGCTGCGTCTCGGCGGCCCGCCCGGTGAAGGCGCCGGTGTCGGCGGGCAGCTCAGCCGGTACGACGACGTCCGCGCCCTGCTGGAACGCCCCGGGCGACGGCGTCGCCGACGGCGCGTTGACGCGCTCGTGAGCCTGCTGGATCTCCGGACCCGGATCGAGGCCGAGCCTGGCGCGCAGCAGATCCCGGACTCGTCTGTACGTCTCCAGCGCCTCCGCCTGACGTCCCCCCTGGGACAGCGCGAGAATGAGCTGCGCCCAGAACCGTTCGTTCGTGGGATGCGCGTCCACGGCCGCCTGCAGGTCCGGGATCACCTCGACGGGCGCACCCAGCCTGATGGACAGCTCGAACCAGCGTTCCTGGGCGCGCAGCCGCTCCTCCTCCAGCAGCGGCACGACCTCGCGGTGCAGCGATTCCGAGGCGACGTCGGCCAGGGCGGGCCCGCGCCACAGCGCCAGCCCTTCGCGCAGCAGCCGCGCCTCCAGCCTGCTGTCGTCCCGCGCTCTCGCCTCCGCGGCCAGTTCGACGAGGCGGCGGAACCGCAGCACGTCGAGCGTCTCCACCGTGACCTGGATGGAGTAGCCCAGGTCGTGCGTCCTGATCAGCTCGCGCCCGCCGCACAGCGCGCGCCGCAGCCGGGCCACGTGCGTGTGCAGGGAGGCCGACGGATCGACCGGGAGATCGTTCGCCCAGATGCGATCGATCAGCTCATGCCTCGTGACCAGGCTGTTCGGTTGCAGCAGCAGCGCGGCCAGTGCCACCCGTTGTTTGGCCGCCGCGATGGTGACGGGCTCGCCCTCTTTGACGATCTTGAGCTGGCCGAGCACGCCGAACCGCAGGCCGTCGCCTATCTCCATGAGGCCGCACACCACTCCATCGTCTGGTTTCCTGTCGCCGGCCGCCGGTGGCGAACGCGGCTAGCTCTGCTTCCCGGACAGCGTGAGCGCCCAGGCCAGCAGGCCGAACGCGGTCGTCGAGGTGATCACGCGGACGAGGTTCCAGCCCGCCCACCGCGCCTCGCCGAACCTCGCGCGGACCGCGGCCAGGTCGATGCGGTCGGGGTCCCCCGCCGCCTTGATCGCGTCATTGAGCGGCACGTTGACGGCGATCGTGATCACGAACGTGATCGCGTACAGGATGAGCGCGGCCACGATCCACGTCAGGGCGTCGCGGCCGATGTGCGCCACCGCGGCCAGAATGCCGAACACCAGGGCGCCGAAGAAACCGCCGCCCAGGAACCACGGATTGATGATCGCCCGGTCGATGGACTGGAACGCGCCCACGAAGGTCCGATCGTCGGTGCGCCCAAGCCCTGGCATGATCGTGTGCGCGTACAGGCCGAACACTCCGGCCACAAGTCCTGTCGACATCGTGGCGATCATCAGCGCGGCGATCCGCATTCCGTCCACCATTCCTCCTCGCACGGCTCGCCCGGAAACTCTGTGGCCCCGAAATTCTGTGGCCACTGTTGCACCGCCCTCTTTCGCCTGCCTTTCGCGAATCTGTCTCTCATCGGGACGCGTTCGCCGGCGGGCGTCAAAGCTGCTGCTGGATGACCTTCGGGGTCGCCGGCGCGGCGCTCGTCCGGATGTCGTCCCGCTCGCCCGCCGAGATGAGTCCGAGGTCGTGCAGGATGGCGGCGGCCTCGTCCCAATGACTGCGCGCCTCGTGGAGCTTTCCCAGATCGTGCAGGGCCTGGCCCAGCCCCCACAGGCGTTCGGCATGCCCGTAGGAGCCGCTGTGCCCCTCGCGACGGTCGAGGTCGAGCGCCTGCTCGAAGTGGCCGGTGGCGCGCTCGGGCCGGCCCGCCAGGCGGCACGCCTCGGCGAGATTGCCCAGCGCGGCGGCGTGGAGCCGGTGGTTGCCGGCGGCGCGGAAGACGGCGATGGCCTGATGGTGCAGGCGGGAGGCGTCGCGGAAGCACCGGATCCGCTGATGGGCGAGACCGAGGTTGGTCAGGGTGATCCCCTCGCCGAGCCGGTTGCCCAGCCGGCGGTGGATCTCCAGCGCCTGCCGGTGGTGGGCGACGCTCCCGGCGTGGTCGCCCAGCCGGCACAGGGCGCTGCCCAGGTCGTCGAGCAGGGTGGCCTCGTGGCGGGCCACGCCCACCTGCCGGTAGGCGCGCAACGCCTGCTTCAGATGGGGGACGGCCTCGGCCATCCGATCGCTGGCCGACAGCGCGGTGCCCAGGTTCTGGTGGATGATGGCCTGGTAGAGCGGGTTGCCCGACCGGGTGGCCGCCTCCATCGCGGTTTCGCAGATCCGCAGCTCCCGGCGCCACCGGCCCCGCGTGAACACCACGTACGACAACGTCGCGGCCAGCGCCACGGTCAGGTCGTCGTCCTTGCTCCTGGCCGCCTGCAGCACCACGGCCACCAGGTTGTGCCCCTCGGCGTCGGTCCAGGACAGCGCCTGCGCCGGTGTCTCCAGCGCGATGCCGTCACCGGCGGGCACGGCCGGCCCGACCTCGGCCCGCCACACCTGCGACCGGCTGAGCGCGCCCACCGCGTGACGCGCGGTGGCCAGGTAGAAGCGCAGCATCCGCCGCACCGCGCCGGCCGCGTCGCCCTCCTGCGCGGAGAGCTCGCGGGCGAACAGCCGCAGCAGGTCGTGCAGGCGATAGCGGCCGGGCGCGTACGTCTGCACCAACTGCGCGTCCACCAGCAGTTCGAGTGATCTCTCCGCCTGCTCGGCGGGCACCCCGGCCAGCGCGGCGGCGGCCCGTACGCCGATGTCGTGGCCGTCGAAGAGGCCGAGCAGCCGGAACACGCGCGCGGCCGGCCCGCCGCCGGGGAAGGTCAGCAGGTCCTGGTAGCTCACCATGAAGCTGGCGCGGATGGCCCGGTCGTCGTCCAGCTCGCCGCCGGGCAGCCGTTCGGCGCTCTGGAGCCGGCGGGCCATGGCCGAGACCGGCCAGGCGGGGCGGATGATCAGGCGGGCGGCCACGATGTGCAGGGCCAGCGGCAGGCCGCCGCAGCGGCGTACCACCTCCGCGCTGGCCCTCGGCTCGGCCGCGAGGCGCGGGGCGCCCAGCAGCCGGCCGAGCAGTGTGTGCGCCTCCTCCTCCGGCAGCACGTCCAACTGCAGGTGCCGCGCTCCGTCGAGCGAGGTCAGCATGCGGCGGCTCGTCACCAGGACGCCGCATCCCCTGCCGCCGGGCAGCAGCGGGCGGATCTGCCGCACATCGCGGGCGTTGTCCAGCACCATGAGCAGCCGCCGGCCGCCGGTCACCGAGCGGAACAGGCTCGCCGCCTCCTCCAGGTCGTCGGGAACCGCCGAGACGGGCACGTCCATCGCGTGCAGGACCCGGCTCAGCGCCTCGCGCGGGCTCAGCGCGGGCACGTCGCCGTTGGCGCCGTGCAGGTTGAGGTAGAGCTGCCCGTCGGGGAAGCGGTCGGCGATCCGATGGGCGAGGTGGACGGCCAGCGCGGACTTCCCGATGCCGCCCGGCCCGGCGATCGCCGCGACCCCCAGCAGGTCCAGCGCGGCCGTCAACGATTCGACCTCGGCGGCCCGGCCCGTGAACGTGGGCACGTCCGCCGGCAACCGCCCCACGAGCCGCTTCGCCCTCTCCCGCCGCGCGTCCGGCTCGTCCGGTCGCGGATCCGGTCCCGCTCTCCTCTCCGGACGCGGCACGGCGTCGCCGCCGCTCTCCAGCCACGTCTCGATCGGCTGCTGGCGCAGCACCAGCGTCTGCACGCGGCGCATCTCCTGGCTCGGCTCCAGGCCCAGCTCCTCGCGCAGCCTTCTGCGTACCTCCTCGTAGGTCTCCAGCGCCTCCGCCGACCGTCCCGCCTGGTAGAGGCACAGCATGAGCTGCACGCACAGACGCTCGCTCAAGGGCAGGGCGCTCAGCGCCACCCGCAACTCGCCGATGACCTGCGCGCCCTCTCCGGAGGACAGGGCGAGGTCGAACCACCGTCCCTGCACCTTCGTCCACTCCGCCGTCAGAGCGGTCACGTCGTCACGATGCAGCACCTCCGACGGCACATCGCTCAGCACCGTGCGACCCCACAACCCCAGCGCCTCCCGCAGCAGCGGCGCCTCGGCATGGGCGGGCGCCTGCGCCGCCTCGGCCACCAGCCGCCGGAACCGCAGCAGGTCCAGCGATTCGGCATCGGCCCGCAGCAGGTAGCCGCCCCGGCCGGACTCGATCAGGCCCGGTCCCTCCTCGCCGTCGCCCAGCGCCTGCCGCAACCGGGCCATGTGCGTGTGCAGCGAGGAACGGGCGTCGTGCGGAACGTCGTCGTGCCACAGCCGATCGATCAGCCGCTCCACCGACACGCTCTGGTTGGCGTTCAGCAGCAAGGTCGCCAACGCGATCCGCTGCTTGCTCGCGGCGATCGCGAGCATCTTTCCGTCACACTCCACTTCGAGCGGGCCAAGCACTCGGAAAACAATCACGTCGACCTCGTTCGGATACGTCAGAGGCATGCGGACAGTGGCGAACATAGGTATCCGCCGCGTCGTCCGCCTTTCGTGTCCCTGTCGCCGCGATGGCGCGGCCGGTTCGATCGGTGCGCGGGCGGGGCTGCCTGGGGCGCCGGTCACCGGTGAAAGCTGTCGCCGTGCCCTCGTGGGACTGCCCGTACTCCGTCGCCCGGCTCGCTGGGGTTTACCCCAGGTCGCCGTACGGTCGCCCGCATGGCCCCGGCCCGTCCCGGATCTCTAGCGTCATCCCCATGATGCTCACCAAGATCACGGCGCTCGCCCTCACCCTGACCACCCTGTCTCCCGTCCAGGACTCCCTCGAACGGCAGCTCGACGCCCTGGTCACGACCAAGGCCCTGGCGGCCGCACTGGTCCGGGTGAGCGAGGACGGCAAGGGCTGGACGGCCGCGGCCGGATACCGCGACATGGCCTCGCGCAAGCCCGCCGACCCCGCCGGACATTTCCGGATCGGCAGCGTCACCAAGTCGTTCGTGGCCACGGTCGTGCTCCAGCTCGCCGACGAGGGCAGGCTGTCCCTCGACGACCCGATCGCCGAGCACCTGCCCCAGGCGTTGCCCGAGGACAGCCCGATCACGGTGCGGCAGGTGCTCGGCCACACCAGCGGCCTGTTCGACTACGCGGGCGCCGGCATCCCCGGCTGGTCGGTGCGGGACTTCCGGCCGGTGGAGTCGTTGTACGACCAGACGCCGCAGGAGCTGCTGGCCGTCGGCCGGTCGAGGCCGGCGTACTTCAAGCCGGGCGCGGGCCTGCGCTACTCCAACACGAACTACGTGGTGGCCGCCCTGCTGATCGAGAAGCTGACGGGCGGCTCGTACGCCGACGCCGTCAAGGCCAGGATCCTGCGCCCGCTCGGCCTGACCCAGACCTTCCTGCCGGGCCACGACAAGGCCATGCCCCGGCCGCACGCCCACGGCTACGCCTCCTACCAGGGCAAGATCGTGGACGCCACCAGGATCAACCCGTCCCTCGAGTACGGCGCGGGCGAGATGATCTCGACCACGGCGGACCTGGCCCGCTTCTTCGACGCCCTCATGAGCGGCAGGCTGACCAGCGCGTCCGCGCTCAAGCAGATGCGCGCCACCGCCCCGGCGGGCGAGGGCATGGGATACGGCCTCGGCCTCCAGGAGTTCAAGCTGACCTGCGGCAAGAGCGTGTACGGGCACAGCGGCGGGATCTTCGGCTACCTCACGTACGCGCTGCGCTCGGACGAGGGGCGGACCCTGGTGCTGTCCGCGAACCCGTACACCGGCGACATCCCGGCCGACGCGCTGCCGAAGGCCCTGGCCACCGTGTTCTGCTGACCGCGGCCTCACTTCCCTTTTGTCCAAGACCGAGGACACCGGTCGCGTGTTAGCGTCCGGGCAGGCGGGCCCAGCATCCCCCGGCACGAGAGGAACCTGACCGTGACCAGCGCTGACGGTGATCACGACGAGCCAGGCCGGGAGTCGGCATGGGAGGCGGCCTGGAAGGTGATGGCACCCGTGACGGACCTGGTCACGCCGATGGCGGTGCGGGTCGCGGCCACGCTGCGGCTGGCCGACCTGATGGCCGGCGACGCGGTGCCCGTCGAGGAGCTGGCCCGCCGGTCCGGCACCGACGCCGACGCGCTGGGCCGGCTGCTGCGTCACCTGGCCGGCCGGGGGATCTTCACCGAACGGGAGCCGGGCAGGTTCGCCGTCAACGAGCCCGCCGCGCTGCTGGCGTCCGGCCATCCTGCCGGCATTCGGGAGCGGCTCGACCTGGACGGCTTCGGCGGGCAGATGGACCTGGCCTTCACCGGCCTGCTGCACACGGTCCGCACCGGCGAACCGGCCTGGGAGACGGTCTTCGGCGCCCCGTTCTGGCACCATCTCGCCGCGAACCCCGAGATGAGCGCGTCGTTCGACGCGATGATGGCGATCGGCGCCGACTACGTCACCGACGCGGCCAGGGGGTACGACTGGTCCGGTGCGCGGCATGTGGTCGACGTCGGCGGTGGCAGCGGCGTCCTGCTCGCCGAGGTGCTGGCCGCCCACCCGGAGATCCGGGGCACGCTCGTCGACCTGCCGGACACGGTGGCTCGAGGCCGGCACTACCTGGCCGAGCGCGGGCTGGCCGCGCGGTGCGCGTTCGCCGGCCAGAGCTTCTTCGATCCGCTGCCCGCCGGGGGTGAGGTGTACGTGCTCAGGCGGGTGGTGCACGACTGGGGCGACGACGACGCCGTACTGATCCTGCGCCGCTGCGCCGACGCGGCCGGACGGCGCGGGCGGGTCGTCGTGATCGAGTCGCACGGCGCTCCCGGCACCGATCCGGCCATGGCCGCCGAGATGAACCTGCGCATGCTCGTCCTCAGCGGCGGCCGGGAGCGCACCGTCGACGACTACCGCGCCCTCACCGCCGAAGCCGGGCTCGACATCGCCGACATTCGCGGCACGGAGCTCGGGCACCTCATCCTCGTCTGCGCTCCGCGGAGCCCTTGAGAGCGCCGTACGGTCACCGGGACGCCGGGATAGGTTCGGAAATGTGCTGAAACGCATCGACTACGACGACCGCCAGCACCTGGTCTACGCCCGCGGCCGAGCGCTGCCCCCCGACGTCGTCGCCGCCTGGATGGCGGAGTTCGCGCGGCACTCACCGTCCCGGCGGCCGCTGACGGTCCTGGACCTGGGCAGCGGCACCGGCCGGTTCACCCCCGCCCTCGCCGGCGCCTTCGGCGGCCCGGTCTACGGCGTCGAGCCCTCCGCCCGGATGCGCCAGGTGGCCATGGAGCTCGCCGCGCACCCGTCGGTCAGCTATCTGGAGGGCTCCGCCGAGCGGATCCCCCTGCCTGGCGACGGCTGCGACCTGGCCCTGCTCTACCTGGTGATCCACCACGTCCAGGATCTGCCGGCGGCGGCCATGGAGATCGCCCGCGTGCTGGCCCCCGGCGGCCGGCTGCTCATCCGCAACGCCTTCGCCGATCGGATGCCCGACCCGCTGTGGCACCGCTGGTTCCCGCGCGCCCGTGCGATCGAGGAAGAGCTCTTCCCCACCGTCGCCGAAGTGACGGACGCCTTCGCCCCGGCCGGCCTGCGCCCGGTCGCCCTGACCTCGGTCCGGCACCGGCTGGCGGCCGGCCGCGCCGACTACGCCGCGCGACTGCGGCTGCGCGCCAACTCGGTCTTCGAGCACCTGACCGAGCAGGAGATCGCCGAGGGGTTCGCCGCGCTGGACGCGGACCTCGCCACGCGATCCGACCCCGGCCCCGTCGAGGAAGACTGCGACCTGCTCGTGCTGGCCCGCTGAGCCGAGCGGGGCAGGCCGTCGACAGGGACGGGGCGGGGGTGAGGTCGCTGAGGGCCACCTCGGTCCGCCAGGTCGGGTGATCGCCTCACTCCTGGCCTTGCTCGCGCTCCGCGCCGGAAGGACCAGACTGCGGACCGGCCCCAGGATCCCCGCCCGGTAGGCGCCCACGGCCAGCAGCACCATGCCGGGTTCCGCCAGGTACGCGGCCAGTTGTGCGGGGGCCGCGAACGGCGCCCGGGAGAACTCCGCCTGCTGCCCGGCGGTGAACCCGGCGGAGTGGCGCCAGGTAACGCAGCAGCAGGCCCGCGAAGTACACGAGCGGAGCGCACACGAGCGCCCCACCGCCGATGAGCCGGCCCGGAGATCGATCGTCACCCGCGGCACCCCACTTTGGCAGGGGCCTCCGGACGACCGCCCGCGGGCGCCCTTCTAGCCAAAAGCGGAAACCATGGTTAGCCTTGCCTAACTGTTGACTTTTCGGTGCTCACCCAACACGAGAACGGAAGCTCCACCATGCGCGCATGGCGTCCGGTCCTGGTTTTCACCGTCCTGAGCGTTGCGCTCGCCGGTTGCGGCTCCGCAGACAACACCTCCGGCAGCACCGGCACCACCGCCACCACCGCGGCGGCCTCCGCCGCACCCTCCGGCCCCTGGTCGTTCACCGACGGGTCCGGGAAGGTCATCAAAGCGGACAAGACACCGACGCGGATCATCGCGCACGCGGGCGAGGCGGCCGCGTTGATGTCCTTCGGCATCAAGCCGGTCGGCATCTACTCCGACGAGTCGGTCAAGACCGACGCGAACCTGAAGGACCTCGACCTCACCGGCATCGAGATCCTGGGCCAGGAGTGGGGCAAGATCGACGTGGAGAAGGCCGCGTCCCTGCGGCCGGACCTGATCGTCGGTGACTGGTGGCCCGCGGAGAAGGCGCACAGCGGCCTGGAGGAGGGCGTCGACGAGAAGAGCAAGAAGCTCGCCGAGCTGGCGCCGGTGGTGGGCGTCTCACAGGGCAAGTCGATCGTCGACCTGGCCAAGGGGTACGAGGACCTCGCCAAGAGCCTGGGCGCCAACGTCGACTCCCCCGAGATCGCCGTGAACAAGAAACGCTTCGACGAGGCGGTGGTCAAGTTCAAGGAGGCGATCGCGGCCAAGTCGGGCCTCACCGTGGCCGCGATGTCGCCCGCCGACGACAAGGTGTACGTGGCCAACCCCGAGTACGCCCCCGAGCTGCTGGACTTCCAGCGCTGGGGGATGAAGGTGATCACCCCCGACACCCCTGACCCCGGCTTCCCCTACTGGGAGAACCTGAGCTGGGAGAACGCCGACAAGTACCAGCCCGACCTGATCCTGTTCGACGGCCGGACCTTCAAGCCCACGTCCAACGACGAGTGGGCCAAGAAGCAGCCCACCTGGTTCAGGATCAAGGCGGCCAAGGCGGGGGCGGTCGTGTCGTGGCCGGCGTACTGGCTGCACACCTACGGCCACTTCGCCACCGAGCTGGACAAGCTGACGACCGCGATCAAGGCCGCGGACCCGAACATCGGCGACTGACCCCCACCTATGAGCGGTTCGACACATCTCGCACGCAGAGCCACGGCCCTCGGGCCGGGGCTCGTGGTGCTGTGCGTGCTCCTGGCCCTGGTCGCCTTCCTCAGCATCACCCTGGGCTCACGCTCGATCGGCCTGCCGGAGGTGCTGCGCGCCCTGGGCAGCATGGACACCGACGGGTCGATCACCAGCACGGTGACGCTGGAGCTGCGCGTGCCCCGCACGCTGCTCGGCATCCTGGTGGGCGCCGCCCTCGGCGTGGCCGGCGCGGTCCTGCAGGGCGTCACCCGCAACCCGCTGGCCGACGCCGGGATCATGGGCATCAACTCCGGCGCGGCCGCCTTCGTGGTCTTCGCCATCACGGTGCTCGGCGTGCGCGGCGCGGGCGTCTACGTCTGGTTCGCCTTCGCCGGGGCGATCGGGGCCCTCGTGCTGGTGTACGCGATCGCGTCGCTCGGCCGGGAGGGCGCCACCCCGATCAAGCTGGCCCTGGCCGGCGCGGCCGTCACGGCGGGACTGGCCTCGGTGACCACCGGGATCGTGATGACCAATGTGAACGCGCTCAACGAGCTGCGGTTCTGGCAGGTGGGATCGCTGGCCGGACGGTACGCCCCGATCCTGACCGGGGTCGCGCCGTTCCTCGTCCTCGGGCTGGTCGCCTCGCTGGGTTTCGGGCGGGCGCTCAACGGGCTCGCGCTCGGTGAGGACATGGCCCGCGGTCTCGGCCAGCGGGTCACCCGGACCCGGGCGCTGGCGTTCGCGGTGGTCGCGGTGCTCGCCGGCGCCGCCACGGCCGCCTGCGGGCCGATCGTCTTCGTCGGGCTGGTCGTGCCGCACGTCGCGCGGTTCATCTGCGGGCCGGACTACCGGTGGATCCTGCCGTACTCCATGCTGCTGGCCCCCGTCGTGCTGCTGCTGGCCGACGTGCTCGGCCGGGTGCTGGCCGCTCCCGACGAACTGCAGGTCGGCGTGGTCCTCGGGGTGCTCGGGGCGCCCGCGTTCGTCGGCATCGTCCGCTACGGCCGGCTGTCGGAGATGTGACCGTGAAAACGACGATGATCATGAACGCGACCACGACCGTCGACGCCTTCCGCACCACCCGGCGTCACCGGGCCACCCGTTCGCTCGTGGTGACGTGCCTGCTGGTCGTGGCCGTCGGCGCGCTGTTCGTGCTCACCATGATGGTGGGCAGCTTCCAGCTCGGCGCGGGCGAGGTCGTCACCTCGGTGCTGCACCTCCGCGACGATCCCAGCGTCGACTTCGTCGTCCGGGACCTGCGGCTGCCCACCGCCACGTCCGGGCTGGCCGTCGGGCTCGCCCTCGGCGCCGCCGGGACGATCTTCCAGCAGTTGCTGCGCAACCCTCTCGCCTCCCCCGACTTCGTCGGCATCAACGCCGGTGCCGGGCTCGCCGCCATCACCGGCATCGTGCTCTTGCAGGTCAGCGGCCTGGCCGTGAGCGCGCTCGCCCTCGTCGGGGCCCTCGTCGCCGCCTTGCTGATGTACGTGCTCGCCTGGCGCGACGGCGTCGCCGGCTACCGGTTCATCCTCATCGGCATCGGCGTCGCGCTCTTCTTCGACGGCCTGATCGGCTACATGCTGACCCGGGCCCAGCTCTTCGAGGCCCGGCAGGCGATGCACTGGCTGACCGGCTCCGTCGGGCAGGCCAACCCCAGCGAGCTCCGGCTCCTCCTCGCCGCCCTGGTGGTCCTCCTGCCCACCGCCCTCCTCCTGCAGCGGCACCTGCGAGCGCTCGAACTCGGCGACGACACCGCCCGCGCGCTGGGCACCCGTACCGAGCTCAGCCGTGCCGGCCTCCTTGCCACGGCGGTGGTGCTGACGGCCCTGGCCGTCGCGGTCGCCGGTCCCATCATCTTCGTCGCCCTCGTCGCGGGACCGATCGCCAACCGGCTGCTCGGCCCCGCCACGGGCGGGATCGTCCCAGCCGCGCTGGTCGGCGCCGCGCTGCTGCTCATCGCCGACCTCATCGCCGCCCACCTGCTGCCGGCGCCGCTGCCCACCGGCGTGGTGACCGGCGCGGTCGGCGCACCCTACCTGCTGTGGCTGCTGGCCACCACCAACCGGCAAGGAGCGGGTGGATGACCCGACTGCGCGCCGAGGGCGTGACCCTCGGCTACGACGACCAGGCGGTCGTGACCGACCTCGACGTCCAGGTCCTGGACGGCAAGATCACCGCGATCGTGGGCGCCAACGCGTGCGGCAAGTCCACGCTGCTGCGCGGCCTGGCCCGGCTGCTCAAGCCCCGCCACGGCGCCGTCTACCTCGACGGCAAGGCGCTGACCGAGATGAGCACCCACGAGGTGGCCAAGGTGCTCGGGCTGCTGCCGCAGACCCCCCTCGCGCCCGACGGCATCACCGTCGCCGACCTGGTCGCCCGCGGCCGCTACCCGCACCAGGGGTGGTTTCGCCGCTGGACCGAACGCGACGACGACGCGGTCGCCGGCGCCCTCGACGCCACCGGCACCGCCGACCTGGTCAACCGCCCGCTGCGGCAGCTCTCCGGCGGCCAGCGGCAGCGCGTCTGGGTGGCGATGGCGCTCGCCCAGGACACCGACCTGCTGCTCCTCGACGAGCCCACGACATACCTGGACATCAACCACCAGGTGGAGCTGCTGCGGCTGCTGCGGAAACTGAACGCGGAGTCCGGCAAGACCATCGTGGTCGTCCTGCACGACCTCAACCTCGCCTGCCGCTTCTGCGACCACGTCATCGCGATGTCGGAGGGCGCCATCGTCGCCGAGGGCTCCCCGGCCGAGGTGATCACCGCCGAGCTGGTCGAGAAGGTCTTCGGCCTCGCCTGCGTCGTGGTGCCCGACCCGGTCGCCGGCACACCGATGGTGGTGCCCTCCTGATCGCCGAACCGCCGTAGATCCCGGCTGGAGAAATTCTCCACATCGGATGTCGATCCGCCGTCTCCCCGTTCGACGCGTCTGTGAGAGCACGCACAAGGGCGAGGGCAAGCCCTCCGAACCTCTGGGAGATGTGATGAGCACCGTGGTGATGCACAACGTCGTGTCGGTGGACGGCTTCATCGCCGACGAGAAGGACCAGATCGGCCCCCTGTTCGACTGGTACTACAACGGCGACGTCGAACTCGTCGAGGGCAGCGGGATCACGGTCTCGCGGGTCTCGGCCGCGTACATCAAGCCGACCTGGGAGGGGATCGGGACGATGGTGATCGGGCGGCACCTGTTCGACATGACCAACGGCTGGGAAGGGTCGCCGCCGGCGGGCGAGCACGTGGTCGTGGTCTCGCACCGGCCCAAGCCCGACGGGTGGCACCCCGAGGCGTCGTACCACTTCGTCGGCGACGTCGCGCAGGCGATCGCCAAGGCCAAGGAGCTCGCGGGCGAGCACCGTACGGTCGGTGTGGCGGCGGGCGACGTCGGCGGCCAGGCGCTGGCCCTCGGCCTGGTGGACGAGGTGGCCTTGGACGTCGTCCCCGTCGTCTTCGGCTCCGGCAAGCGCTATTTCGGCTCGGTCGACACCCAGCACCTGCTCGAGGACCCGCACGTGGTGATCCAGGGCGACCGGGTGCTGCACCTGCGCTACCGGGTCCGCCACTGACGGGCGGCGACCTCTCGCGGCGTGACGAACCCTGGCCGGACAGACCCGGCCAGGGTCACGCGAACCGGTCATCGCGTGACCGGACCGCCTCCGAAGCCCACGGCGAGGCGGGACGCCTGATACGCGGCTGATACACGGTTGAGCGCCGGCCGATACCCCGTCAATGCGGAGCGGACGGAAAAGGGCTCCAGAGTGGCCACGGCGTCGTGAAGACGGCGTGATCCCCACCGAGAAGGAGTCCCTGATGCGTGTGCTGGTGTGCGGTCTGCTCGGTCTGGCGGTGCTGACCGGCTGCGGGCAGGCGCCCGCCCCCACGGCCGACGGCGGCGGTGCCACGGTGGACAAGGTCCGCGAGCGGGAGACCGTCATCGCCACCTGCATGAAGCGGAAGGGTTTCTCCTACACCCCCTCGGTCAGTCAGCCCAAGAAGGCCGACGCGAACCCCGCCGACCACGCCGCGATGAAGGCGGACCGCGCCAAGAACGGCTTCGGCGTCTTCTCCGCCGTCGTCTATCCGAAACCGCCCGAGACGCGGGCGCCGGACCCCAACCAGGCGACGATCGACGGCCTCTCCGGCGCCAAGCGGGAGTCCTACCTCAAGACCTTGAACGAGTGCCGGGTCACCGCCCTCCAGCAGGTGAACGGCCTGAAGGTCACCTCGGTGGCCGACTACCAGGACCAGATGAGCACGGAGATCGAGAACATCGACAAGGCCCTCGACGGCGACCCCGAGCTCGTGGAGCTCGCCGCGCCGTTCGCCGAGTGCCTGAAGTCCAAGGGCGAGCGGGTGACCTCCGCCAAGCCGCTGGCGCTGAGCGTGCGCGGCATGGTGGTGTGGGGTGAGCAGTCCGAGCGGCTCGGCAAGGCGGGCACCGTCACGGCGGAGCAGGCCAGGCCCTACCTCGCCAAGGAGATCACGTCGGCGCTGGTCGACCTGGAGTGCGGCAAGGACTTCTACGCCGCCTTCATCCCCAAGCAGCGGCGGCTCACCAACGAGGCCCGGGTGAAGTACGGGTTCCAAGAGCGGTGATGCGCACCCCTCGCGGCAAGCTGCTGCTCGTGCTCGCCGTGGTCCTGGTGATCGCGGGGACCGGCTGGGGCGTGGGCACCCTGCTGCGCTCCCCCGCCGACGAGGCGGCGGCCCGCAAGCCGCCCAGGCCGTCGCTGGTCACCGCCCCGGTCGAGCGGCGCAGGCTGGTCGCCACCGTCGTGGTCAGCGGCACCCTGGAGTACGGCTCGCCGTACCCGGTGTCGCTGGCCGGGGTCGTGGGCGGCGGCGAGACCGTCCAGCGCGCCACCCGCGCTCCCCGGCGGGGCACCCTCGCGGAGGGCGCGGTGATCATGGAGGTGAACGGGCGTCCGGTGTTCGTCTTCGCCGGCAAGGTGCCGATGCACCGCGCCATCGTCCCCGGCGCGAAGGGGGCCGACGTCGCGCAGTTGCAGAAGGCGCTGCGCAGGCTCGGCCACCGCGTGCCCGTGAGCGGCGTGTTCGACCAGGCGACCATCGCCGCGGTGTCGC
Source organism: Nonomuraea sp. NPDC050643 (assembly GCF_040654715.1). Classification (NCBI taxonomy): domain Bacteria; kingdom Bacillati; phylum Actinomycetota; class Actinomycetes; order Streptosporangiales; family Streptosporangiaceae; genus Nonomuraea; species Nonomuraea sp. NPDC050643. The sequence continues at coordinate 79,562 of NZ_JBFAIM010000011.1, forward strand.
GCTTCTACGCCAAGCGGGGTTACCAGGCCCAGCGACCCACCCTGGAGCTGCGGCAGCGGCGCGACGAGCTGCGCCGGGCCGTACGGACCGCACAGGAAGTGCTCGTGACCGAGCGTAAGGCCCTTGACCAGGGCAAGGACGTGCTCCCGCTGAAGGTCAAGCTCGCCAACGCCCGGCAGGACCTGAAGGAGGCCGAACAGGCGCTGAAGGGCGCGCGGGCCCAGGACCACACCACCGAGGACGACACCAGGCTCGAGGCCGCCGAGGGCGCCGTACGGGCGGCCGAGGAGAAACTGCTGGCGGCCCGGCAGGAGCTCGCCCAGGCCACCGCGACCCCCACCCCCGTCCCCAGCCCTGCCGCGAGCACCACGGCCGGACCGCCCGCCGACACCCGCCTGCTCGAACTCCGGGTGGAGAACGCCCGAGCGGATCTGGCCGCCGCCAGGTCGGCTCTGGAGCGCGTACGGGAGGAGGCCGGGGTCGCGCGGGCCAAGCGGCTGACCGAGCTGGGGAAGAACGTCCGGGTGGCGCGCGAGGCCGTCGTCACCGCCGAGCAGACGCTCAGGCAGGCCCGGCAGCTCTCGCCCGTCGAGCTCAAGGTGGCCAACGCCCGGAGCGACCTGGCCGCGGCGCGGGCGCTGCTGGCCGAGTTCTCCCGGACCTACGGCACCACGGTCCCGCCGGGAGAGGTCGTCTTCCTGCCCAAGCTGCCCGCCCGCCTGCACAAGGCGGCCGTCAAGGCGGGCGAGCCGGTCGACGAGTCGATCGCCACGGTGACAAGCTCCGCCATCGTGGTCTCCGGCTCGGTGGACGTGGCCGAGTCCGAGCGGGTGAGGACGGGCCTGGACGCGAGCATCGAGACCGAGGCCGGCAGGACCCTTGCGGGCACGGTGACCTCGCTCGGCGGGCGCGTCACGCAGGGCGCCGTGCCGGTGACGATCTCCCCTGCCTCGATGAGGGGTCTCAGGAAGCTCGCCGGCACGCCCGTCACGGTTCGCGTGACCATCGGCGCCACCGGCGGCGACGTGCTCGCGGTGCCCGCGGCGGCGGTCGTCACCGCCGCGGACGGCAAGGCCCGGGTGCAGGTGGAGATCGCGCCCGACCGGACCAAGGAGGTGGAGGTGCGCACCGGCCTGTCCGCCGACGGGGCCGTGGAGGTGACCGGCGACCTCAGGCCGGGCGACCAGGTGGTGATCAACAGTGCCTGAGCCGGTCATCCTGCTCGACGACCTGACCAAGGAGTTCCCCGCCGACCCGCCCGTCAGGGCGCTGTCCGCCGTCAACCTGAGGGTCGAGAGATCGGACTACGTCGCCGTCATCGGCCCGTCGGGGTCCGGGAAGTCCACCCTGCTCAACACGCTCGGCCTGCTCGACCGGCCGACCAGCGGCAGCTACCGGCTCGACGGCATCGAGACCATCGCCCTGAAGGACAGCGCGCGGACCACCATCCGCGGCAGCCGCATCGGCTTCGTCTTCCAGTCCTTCCACCTGTTGCCGCACCGCAGCGTGCTGGAGAACGTCATGCTGGCCGAGGTCTACGGCCCGGCGCCGCGCGCGGGGCGGCGGGACCGCGCGCTGCGGGCCCTGGAGCGCGTACGGCTCTCGCACCGGGTGGACTTCCCGCCCGGCCGGCTGTCCGGCGGCGAACGGCAGCGCGCCGCCATCGCCCGCGCCCTCATGAGCGACCCGTCGCTGCTGCTCTGCGACGAGCCCACCGGCAACCTCGACAGCAGGAACACCGGCGCCGTGCTCGACCTGTTCGACGACCTGCGTGCCCAGGGGATGACCATCGTGGTCATCACGCACGAGAGCGACGTGAGCGACCGGGCCGGGCGCCGCGTGCGCATCACCGACGGCGTCCTGACGGAGGAGTAGACGTGCACCCTCGCGACCTGCTGAACGAGGCCGTGGCGGGTCTGCTGGCCCGCCCCGTGCGCTCGGCGCTGACCACGCTGGGCACCGTGCTGGGCATCACCACGCTCGTGGTCACTCTGGGCGTCGCCGCGACGGCGGGCGACCAGATCGTCGGCCGTTTCGACGAGCTGACCGCCACCTCCGTCACGGTCGAGGTCCCCGAGCACCCGTTCCCCCTGGTCGGCTGGGCCGACGTCGGCCGGGTGACGCGGCTGCGCGGAGTGGTCTCCGCAGCCGCGCTCGCCGAGTCGGAACAGAGCGCCAACCTCACCGTCCGCTCCAACGACGTCATCGACCCGACCCGGGTCACCGACCAGACGCTGGCCGTGCTCGCCAGCGGCCCCGGCCTGCCCGCCGCGGTCAAAGGCAGGATGATCGAGGGCCGCTACTTCGACGCCGGGCACATCGCCCGCGGGGACAAGGTCGTCGTGCTGGGCCGGCACGCGGCCGAACTGCTGGGCATCACCCGGCTGACGCGGGCCCCGGCCGTCTTCATCGGCACCCAGGCGTACACCGTCATCGGCGTGCTCGGCGACCTGAAGCGGGAGAAGAGCCTCGCGAGCGCGGTCCTGCTGCCGCCGGCCGTCGGCGAGCGCTACGGCCTGGGCACCGTGACCCGGGTCCTGGTCAACACCGGCCTCGGCGCCGCCGAGCTGATCGCCGAGCAGGCGCCGGCCGCGCTCAGCCCCGGCAACGAGGCCCTCCTCCAGGTCATCTCACCGCCCAGCCCCACCAGGGCACGCGACGCGGTGGAAGGCGACGTCAACGCCCTCTTCCTGATCCTCGGGCTGGTCTCCCTGGTCGTCGGCGCGGTCGGCATCGCCAACGTCACGCTGGTGACCGTGATGGAGCGCATCGCCGAGATCGGCCTGCGCCGCGCCCTCGGCGCCGCCCGCCGCCACATCGCCGCGCAGTTCCTGCTGGAGTCGACTCTCACCGGGCTGACCGGGGGCGTCATCGGCGCTTCCGGAGGGATCGTGGTGATCGTCGCGATCTGCGCCGTCAAGCAGTGGACGCCGGTCATGGACGTACGCTTGGCGGTCATGGCGCCCGCCGCCGGTGCCGTCGTCGGGCTGCTCGCGGGCCTGTATCCGGCTCTGCGCGCCGCTCGGATGGAGCCGGTCAACGCTCTTCGATAGATTGGCGTATTTTTCATGACATCTGTGCTGCTGGTGGAGGACGACGACGTGATCCGCACGTCGGTCGGCCTGGCCCTGGAACGCTACGGCTATCGGATGGTCACCGCCGCTGACGGGTTGAGCGGTCTGGAGGTCTTCCGGGCGGGCGGCCATGATCTGCTGCTGCTGGATGTGATGCTGCCCGGGCTGGACGGGATCGGGTTGTGCCGGCGGGTCCGGGAGTCCAGTCAGGTGCCGATCCTGATGATGTCGGCCCGGGGTGATTCGCTGGACGTGGTGTCGGGCCTGGAGGCGGGGGCCGACGATTATGTGGTCAAGCCGGTGGACGTGCCGGTGCTGGTGGCGCGGATCAGGTCGCTGCTGCGCCGGGCCGCGCCCCCCGTCGAGGTGTCGGGGGTGCTGGTGTTCGGGGCGTTGACGGTGGATCCGGCCGCGTTGGAGGTGCGGCTCGGGGGGCGGCTCGTGGAGTTGGCGCCGAGTGAGTTGCGGTTGTTGCTGGAGTTCGCCGCGCATCCGGGGATCGTGCTGGAGCGGGCCACGTTGCTGCGCACGGTGTGGGATTACGGCTGGGACGGTGACAGCCGGGTGGTGGATCTGTGTGTGCAGCGGTTGCGGAAGAAGATCGGGGCGGAGCGGATCGAGACGGTGCGCGGGTTCGGTTACAAGTTGCGTACATCGTGAGGGCGGTTTCGCTGCGGTGGAAGGTGGCGGCGCTGATCGCGCTGGCCTGTTGCGCGGTCGTGGCCGTGGTCGGGGTGCTGGTGCATCGCACCACGTGGGAGCGGACGATGCGGCTCGGTGAGAGCCGGGCGTTGGAGGCGGCCGCGCTGGTGGCCCGCGACTACCGGGCGGGCGCCCAGCCGGTGGGGCCGGTGCGGTGGACGGAGTGGGTCCGGGATCCGGTCACGCTGCCCGCGGCGCTGCGCCGGCGGCTGGCCGCGCAATCGCCGGCCACCTTGTACGACGAGGCGAATCCGGAACAGCGGTGGATGTGGGCGGCGCGTCGGGTGGACGGGGGGCTGGTGGCGGTGGCGCAGGTGGAGATGGGCTCGGACCTGGCCGGGCTGAGCGCGCTGGACCGGGCCATGGTCCGGGCCGCGCTGATCGCGCTGGCCGTGGTGCTGCCGCTCTCGGTGCTGGCGGCCGAACCGGCCAACCGGCGGCTACGCCGGGTCGCCGTGACCGCCCGCCGCATCGCGAACGGCGATCTGAACGCCCGCACCACCACCCACCGCGGCGACCCGAACGCCGGTGTCACTTCCGGCCGCGGCGACCCGGATGGCCGCATCGCCACCACCCGCCGGGGCGGGGATGAGATCGCCGACATCGGTGTCGCGGTGGATTCGATGGCGGCGAGCCTGCAGCATCGGCTGCTGGCCGAGCAGCGCTTCACCGCCGACGTCGCGCACGACCTGCGCACCCCGCTGATGGGTCTGCTGGCCACGGTCGAGCTGCTGGACGAGGGCGAGGCCACCGACCTGGTCCGCGACCGGGTCCGGGTGCTGCGCACGCTGGTGGAGGACCTGCTGGAGATCTCCCGCCTGGACGCCGGCGCCGAGACCGCCGACCACGTGCGGGTGCCGCTGGCCGACCTGGCCGCACAATCCGCCACCCGCGTCGGTGTCACGGCGACGGTCGTGGCCCACGGCGGGCCGGTGGCCGAGACCGACCCCCGCCGTCTGGACCGCATCCTGGCCAACCTGCTCCTCAACGCCCACCGCCACGGCCGCCCCCCGATTCGGATCACGATCATCGACCACCTGATCGAGGTCCGCGACCACGGCCCCGGCTTCCCCCCGCACCTCCTCGCCGACGGCCCCGGCCGCTTCCGCACCGGCGCCGCCGAACGCGGCCACGGTCACGGCCTCGGTCTCACCATCGCCCAGGGCCAGGCCCACGTCATCGGCGCCGGCCTGACCCTGGCCAACGCCCCCGACGGCGGCGCCAGCGCCACCCTCCGTCTTCCCCGCCCGGCCACGGGTTCGCCGGCGACGGGCGGGCCGGGCCGGGTCAGATGGGCTCGGCCTGGAGGAGGCTCGCCCCCGCGCCCAGCTCCATGACCTCCACCAGCTCCAGATCGGCCGCGGCGAAGAGCGTCGCGTACTCCGCCCGGCCACGCTCCGAGCCGCCGTTGAAGATGGCCAGCATCCGCAAGTCCAGGTCCTTGCCCAGATGCGGCTCCGCGCCGTCGGGCAGCACCACCTCCAGCACCAGCACGCGCCCGCCGGGCTTCATCGCGCTCCGGACGTTCCGCAGGATCCGTACGGCGTCGTCATGGCCCCAGTTGTGCAGGACGCTGGCCAGCAGGTAGACGTCCCCTCCCGCGGGCACCGAGTCGAAGAAGCTCCCGGCCACGACCTCGCACCGATCCGCCAGGCCTGCCTCGGCCAGCACCTCCTCCGCGTGGGCCGCCACGTGGCCGAGATCGAGGAGGATGCCCCGCATGCCGGGATTGGCCCCCAGCACCGTGGCCAGGATCGAGCCCTTGCCCCCGGCGACGTCCACCATGGTCTCGACGCCGGTGAAGTCGTACCGCGTGACCAGGCCGCGCGTGAACACGTCGGCCCTGGTGGTCATGTAGTCGTCGAAGACGCGGCTGACGCCGGGGTTCCGGGCCAGGTGATCGTAGAGGTCGCCGTATCTGGCGATGAACGCGGAGCTGCCCTCGCGTACCGTGTCCGGCAGTTTGCCCATGGCGTACCAGAAGCTCTCCTCGCCGAGCAGGCGCAGGGAGGAGCGGATCGAGCCCGGGACGTCGGAGCGGAGCGCCGAGCCCTCCTCGGTGAGGTCATATCCGTCGGGGCCGGCCGGCCGGACGACTCCCATGCTCTCCAGCTCGCGCAGGACGCGGCGGAGCGAGGGAGCGTGCGCGCCGCACCTGGCGGCGAGCTCTTCGGTGCCGAGCGGTCCCCGCGCGAGCTGATCGGCCACGCCGAGTTCCGCCATGGTCAAGAGGGCGGCGAAGCGGGAGATCCCGGAAACCGCCTCCCAGAGGAGGCTGTCGGATGACGGCATGTGTCCTTTTCCAGAGGTCATGGCGTACGGTTCGCCTGCCGGTGCCAGATCAGCACCCGGCGCTCGGCGAGCACGAACAGCGAGTTGACGATGTAGCCGAGCACGCCCAGCAGGGCGATCGTCGCCCAGACGCCGGCGGTGTCGAAGCTCCGCTGCGCCTGCAGCAACTGGTAGCCGATGCCGTCCGTGCTGCCGAACACCTCGGAGATCACCATGAGGATCAGCGCGAGCGACAGGCTCAGCCTCAGCCCCGCGACGATCTTGGGTGAGGCTGCGGGGATGACGATGCGGCGCAGACGCTGCGCCCTCGACAGCCCGAACACCATGGCGGTCTCGGTGTAGGTGCGGTCGACGTTCCTGGCGCCGTCGATCGAGTTGAGCAGCACGGGCCAGATCACGCCGGAGACGATCGCGGCGAGCTGCATCGCCAGACCGGCCTGGAACAGCACCAGGAACAGCGGCAGGAGCAGCGGCGGCGGAACCGCGCGGCCGAACTCGATCAGCGCGTCCACGTAGTCGGCCGCGACCCGCGATCGTCCCAGCACCACCCCCGCGACCACGCCGATCAACGCGGCCAGGAGCCAGCCGGAGAACATGCGTCCCAGGCTGGGCAGGATGTTGTCCACGGCCTCGTCGGTGAGGAACAGGCGGGCGGGCGGGCCCGAGAACCACAACTCGCGCATGCGGGCGACGATCGTGGTGGGCGGCGGGAAGTCGATGCCCCCGAGCCGCCGGGTGACGAGCTCCCAGACGATGATGACAGGGGCGATCGCCCAGATACCGGCGAGTGATCTCATGTCTCCGCCGCGCCCGTACGCGCCCGGTGCCAGGTGAACAGCCGGCGCTCGGCCGCCCGCAGCGCCACGTTGGCCAGCAGGCCGAACATGCCGGCCCACAGCGTGGCGGCCATGATGAGGTCGGTCCTGTCCCCGCTGCCCGCCTGGATGACGAAGACCCCCAGGCCGGAGGTGCCGCCGGCGAACAGTTCGGCGCTGACGGCGATGATCAGCGCGATCCCGGCGGCGATCCGGACGCCGGTCGCGACGAAGGGCGCGGCGCTGGGCAGGCTCACCCTGCAGAGCACGGCCAGCGGGCCGAACCCGAAGCTGCGCAGCGAGTCCTTCGCCAGCGGGTCGACGTCGTGCATGCCGTACAGGGTGTTGAACATGATCGGCCAGACGGCCGCGTACACGATGACGCCGACCTTCATCAGCCCGTCCACCGGGATCAGCAGGATGGCCAGCGGGATGATCGCGACAGAGGGGATGGGCCGCAGGAACTCCAGCACGGGCCGGACGGCGCGCTCCATCGGGGCGAGCGCGCCGAGCAGGACACCTGCCGGGACCGCCACGGCCACCGCCGTCAGCAGGCCGAGCGCCCAGTTCGTGAGCGTCGTGAGCGCTCCGCGCAGGAACTCCCCGTCGGCCGCCAGCCCCCCGGCCTCCAGCAGGATGGCGGAAGGCGGAGGGAAGATCACGCCGTTGCCCAGCCCGAACCGGATCACCAACTCGCCCGCGACGAGGAACCCCGCGACGCCCGCGACACTGCGGAAGAGACGCGAACGGCTCATCCGTCCGACGGCGCCGCGATGACCGACTTCACATCGATCGGGCTCTTGAGGTACTTGTACTCGAGCATGAGGTCGGCCACTTTCTGCAGCCTGTTGGCGGTCAGCGCGCTCGGGAAGGTGCCCAGGGTGATGACCGAGGCGGTCTTCGCGTCGATCTTCGTGTACGTGGGCAGCATCGCCTCGATCTCCTTGCGGTTGTTCGATGCGAGTTCCTGCGCCTTGGCGATGGCCCGCTGGAAGGCGGCCAGCGTCTTCGGATTCTTCTGCACCCACTCGTCGGTGGCCATCCAGCCCGCGATCGGCAGGTCCTCGGTCTGGCCCGTCATGGTGTCGGCGATCTTACGGAAGCCCAGCCTGCTCTGGTTGGCGGTGATGAACGGCTCGGTGATCCAGCCCGCGTCGGCCTGCCCGGCCTGGAGCGCGTTGCCCATGTCGGGGAAGGGCTTCTCGGCGAACTTGACGTCCTTCTCGGTGAGACCGGCCACCTTGAGCTGGGTCGTGACGGCCAGCGTGGCGATGTTCCTGAGGTTGTTGACCAGGATGGTCTTGCCCTTGAGGTCCTCGACCGTCTTGATCGGCGAATCCTTCGGGACCATGATGTTGTAGGCGTTCGGACCGGCCTGGTACATGTCCGCGACGAGCTTGAACTTCTCCCCTGTGCTCACCGCCAGGAAGGTGGAGACGTAGTTGTTCTGGGTGATGTCGAGCTGGCCGTTCTTGATCTGCGGGACGGCCGCCGCGCCACCGGTGATGGGCACCGGCTCGACCGTCAGGCCCTCCTCCTTGAAAAAGCCCTTGGAGATGGCGATGTAGAGGGAGGCCGGGTCGGGAATCGGCATGGCGCCGACCCTGATGGTGCTCTTCTCCAAGCCATTGCCGCCCGTCGAGCCGGCGGGCTCACCGTTTCCGCCACAGCCGGCGAATAACAGAGTGGCCGAAACGCCGAGCACGAGGGCGCGACAGCGCACTATGCGGTTCATTTGGGGTTCTCTCCTAACAGCAGGAAGCCTCCGGTGATCGGCACCGGGGCACCGAGCGTGAAGAGTACCGAAGGCGAGGTCGAGGCCGAAGCCGCATCGGATGACGTTCTCTTGGAATTCTCTGCAAATGAATTGAGCCACCAGGGCGAACGGTGGGCACGCTCCCAAATGATCCGATGACCGGGAGATCAAGCCGCCGAACTGTCGCATGGGACAGTTGGAGAGAGATGCAAAGGTTTATTTATTTAATACCCCTGGGGCGTTGGCCAACTTATGAGGTTTGTGGTCGAATTGCGCCGGAGCTTGCCCGCGTTCAATCAGCGGCACCGGAGCTGGTCCGCGTTCAGTCAGCAGCGCGGCCGAAGTCTTCCAAGGCAGGCCGTCGGGATGTTTCCCATCGGTAAGGACAAAGATGACCCAAGTTGGTCGTACCGGCGTGGCCGTTCCGCAGGAACGGCCACTGGCCGAGGAGAAGTCAGCGGAGCAGGCGCATGCCCACGGGAACCCGATGGCGCTGCGGAACTGGCGTGTGCGCACCCGTCTCATCACGCTGATCGTGCTCCCGACCCTGGTGGCCGTGATCCTGGGGGCCCTGCGGGTCGGCATCTCGATCAGCAGCGCCGAACAGAACGAGCGCATCAGCAACGTGGGCACCCTGGTGACCCAGCTCGGCGAGTTGTCACGCGAGATGGCGCTCGAACGCGACCTCTCCGCGCACTATGTCGCCTCCAACAGGGCTCCAGAGCAGTTGGAGCGGCTCGCGAGCCAGCGGGAGATCGTCGATGCCAGCGTGCTGCGCACGAACGCGGCCGCCGCGGCGGTCGGCGACTCGCTGTCCGATCTCGGCAGCAGGAAACTGGCCGCCGTCCGCGTCCGGCTGACCCAGCTCCCCTCACTGCGCCAGACCGTGTCCGGCGACAACGCCCAACTGCCGCCACTGCCGACGATGGAGAAGTATTCCGAGGCCATCGCGGACATGCTGCAACTGTACGACGAGGTGGCGCAGGGCTCGACGGACGAGCAGCTCATCTCCACCAGCGCGGCGCTGCGCGCGGTCGCCCGCTCCGAGGAGGAGGCCGCCAAGCTGCGCGGCCTGCTGACGATCGCGCTCGTCAAGGGGTCGTTCGAAGAGCCCGAGCACAAGGCGTTCCTCGACGCGCGCTCCAACCGCGCGAGCGAACGCGCCTCGTTCCGTGCCGTGGCCACGCTGGCGCAGCGGCAGTTCCACGACAACACGGTCACCAGCGTGGAGGTCGGCCGGGGCGAGTTCTACATCAACAGGGCCGTGTTCCTGGCCAACGCCGGCCTGCCCCTCCAGCGGCTCGACGCCTCGACCACCAATGACGTCACCCTGTGGTTCAACGCCATCAGCGACACCGTCAACCGGCTGCACACCGTGCAGCGGTCGCTGCTGGAGCAGGTCGGCACCCGCAGCGCCGACATCCAGTCGAGTGACCGGTCCGCGGCCACGCTCAACATCATCATCCTGGCCACGCTGCTGATCCTGGTCCTCGGCATCACCGCGGTCATGGCCCGCTCGCTCGTCTTGCCGCTCAGGCGGCTGCGCCGGGACGCCCTCATGATCGCCAGCCAGCGCCTGCCCGAGCTCGTACGCCAGCTCCGCACCAGCGAGGTCGACACCCGGACGGTCACGGTGCCGCCGATCGCCGTCTCCTCCAAGGACGAGATCGGTGAAGTGGCGCGGGCGTTCGACGAGGTGCACCGCGAAGCGGTCCGGCTGGCCGGCGAGGAGGCCCGTCTGCGCAGCAACGTCAACGCGATGTTCGTGAACCTGTCGCGCCGCAGCCAGACGCTGGTCGAGCGGCAGATCACCCTGATCGACGGCCTGGAGCAGGGCGAGCAGGACGAGCAGCGGCTCGGCAACCTGTTCAAGCTCGACCACCTGGCCACCCGCATGCGGCGCAACAGCGAGAACCTCCTGGTCCTCGCCGGCCAGGAACCGCCGCGCCGCTGGAGCAAGCCGGTCAAGCTGGTCGACGTCGCCCGCGCCTCGCTCTCGGAGGTCGAGAGCTACGAGCGCGTCGTGCTCCAGGTGCCCGACGGCGCCTCGGTGGCCGGGCAGGCCGTCAACGACATCATCCACCTGCTCGCCGAGCTCGTGGAGAACGCGCTGTCGTTCTCGCCGAGGGAGAGCCGGGTCACGGTTTCGGGCAGCCGAATCGACGGCGGCGGCGTGATGCTGGCCATCAGCGACCTCGGCATCGGCATGACCCACGACGAGCTGGCCCAGGCCAACGAACGCCTCATCGACGCGCCCACCGTGGACGTGTCGGTCTCCCGGCGCATGGGCCTGTTCGTGGTCGCCCGCCTGGCGCACCGGCACGGCGTCCGGGTGCAGCTCCGCTCGCACGAGCCCGGCGGGCTCACCGCGATGGTCCTGATGCCCGAGTCGCTGCTCGGCACGCAGCCGCCCGGCTACCCCGGCGGCGTCCCCGAAGCCTTCCCCCCAGCCCCGCAGTGGGGCCCCTTCCAGATGAGCCCGGGGCACCCGTCGTACCCCTCGCACCCGTCCGGCTCCTGGCTCGCGCCGGCCGAGCGGGCGGCGGACCCCGGCTGGCCGTCCGTGCCGCGCGCCGCCGGCACCGGCCCGTACGGCAGCGTCGACACAGGCCAGTACGGCTCCCCTGCCACGGGCCCGTACGGCGCCGCCGACGCGTGGACGCCGTCGCGGCCCCGGCCCGGCTTGACCGGCGAAGAACCCTTCCTGCCCAGACGCCCCAACCTGAGCGTCCGCGACAGCCTGGACGAGCCGCCGCTGAGACCGTCCGGCTACGACTTCCCCGAGACGGCGTCGGCGTCCACCGGCCCCATCCCGACCACCAAGGCGACCTCGGACGACTACCTGCCGATCTACGCCTCGATCGAGTCGGCGTGGTTCGAGCAGGGAGCGGCGAGCTGGGGTGCGGCCGACGCCGGCTGGAACGCGGCCAAGGCGGCCGCCGTGGAGCCGGTACGCGACGGTTCGACGGCCGCCGGGCTGCCCAAGCGGGTGCCCAAGGCCAACCTGGTGCCCGGCTCGGCCTCACCGACCCCCGCCCCCGCGCCCAAGGACGTCACGCCGACGCCGATGCCGTCGGTCTCCGCCGAGCGGCTGCGCAGCCGTCTGTCCAGCTTCCAGCAGGGATACCGGTCGGCTCGCGACGACATCAGCATGGGCAAGGGCGCTCCTGACCCGTCGAACAGAGGACCGGGCGCATGAACGACCTGAGCTACATGGCCTACGAGGTCGACTGGCTGATCAGTGAGTTCGTCGGCATCGTCCCGGGGGTGGCCCACGCCGTCGTCTTCTCCTGTGACGGCCTGCCGCTGGCGTCGTCGTCGGGCTTCCCCATCGACCGGACCGACCGGCTGGCCGCGATCACCGCCGGGCTGGTGGGCCTGTCGGAGGCCGCGGCCGGGGTCCTGGAGGGCGGTGGGGTCATGCAGAGCTCGGTGGAGATGGACAACGGGATGATGCTGACCACCATGTCGATCGGCGAGGGCTCCTGCCTGGCCGTGCTCGCCGGGCCCGAGAGCGACATGGCGCTGGTCGCGTACCACATGACGCTCATGGCGGAGCGCACGGGCCAGGTGCTGACGCCCGCCGTACGCCGGCATCTGCGCGCCAGCCAGTCCAGGGTGATGCAGACGACGGATCGACACCGGCGCAACTGAGCGCACCCGACGCGGACGATCACCGCGTTCCCGGCGGCGGACGCCGAGGCAACCGCCTGTGCCCGCCGCCAGACATGGCCGGCATCTCGCTTCTCGTTGAACGAAGCCCGAAAGGAAGTCGCACTTTATGCGCACGCACCTGATCATCGAGCGGCTTGATCGGGTTCCCGTGACCGTGACGTTGACCCCCGGGCTGTCCATGCTCGCCCTGATCTGCGATGTGCTCGCGGGCCGGGACAAGGGCGCCCCCGAGCGGTGGCGGCAACTGGTGCAGTCCGCCGCTGGGACGCCGGACGAAACGGTGGTGCGTTCGCTCGCGGCGCCCGGCTCCTCCGTGCTTCCCGACGTGCTGATCCCCGGAGACGTCAGCCGGGACCTGGACGTTTCCACGCAGGTCGAAATGCTCCGCGATCTGCCGCCCGACGTGCTGCAACTGGAGCTGCACTCCATGACCAACGGGGACCTGCCGCCCCGCTGGCGGCCCGCCATGAAGGCGCCCCGCCGCTGGCTGCTCGGCTATGCCGACCTCCTGGAGCAGGTGTGGTCCACCATGCTCCCGGAGTGGCAGCAGGCCCGCACGAGCTTCGATCGCGAGGTCGAGCGGGTCGCCGTGGCCAGCGCCCGCGGAGCACTCGACGTCGTGCTCGACGACCTGCACGACGACTGCACCTTCCGCGAGGGCAAGTGGAGCCTGCCCGACTTCGAGCCCGAAGAGTTCTCCATCGAGTCCAAGGGCCTGGTGCTGATGCCCATGCTCGCCGGGCCGAACTCGATCATGGCCCGCCTCGACAGCCCGGACGTCGTCTGGATCGGCTACCCCCTGCCGCACTCGCCGATGACGGTCCCGACACCGCGGGCGAAGAGTGTCGAGGAGCAGCTCGGGTTCCTCTTCGGCGACGCGCGGGCGACCATCCTGATCAGCGTCGACCAGCCGCTGTCGATGGGTGTCCTGGCCAGGCGCATCAAATGCCACCCCAGCGTGATCACCTACCACTGCAACCGCCTCGAGTCGGCGGGACTGGTCACCCGGCGGCGCGACGGCAGGGAGATCTACGTGCACCGGACCGCGCGCGGCGCCGCCCTGCTCGATCTCTTCAGCTCCTGATTCACCGGCGTGTCCGGTGGCGAGGTCTGGGGTGACCTCGCCCCGGCGGCGCGGACCCGTACGCGGGGGTCCGGGCGCGACCCTCGTCAGAGGCAGGCGAGCCGCACCGGGCCGGCCACCATGGCCAGGTCGCCCGTCGTGTTGCCCCTGCCGGTGTCGGTGATCTCCACCATCGCCAGGCCGCTGGTGATCGTGACGGGCACCGGGCCCGGGACCCACTTGCCCTGGCGCATGCGCTGGTCGAGGGTGAACTCCGCGACCGTGCGGGCGTCCTGGTCGAAGCCGTCGGTGACCGTGTACCAGACCCGCTGGCCGGCGAAGCCGGTCTTGGGGACGTACACCCCCACGTAGCACTCACGCCGGCCGGCCAGCCCGGTCGTGAAGCGCCACTGGAAGCTGTTGCTCGGATGAACGGCCTTGCGCGCGTCGTAGGTCAGCTCCGAGAACAGGAAGCCGTCGCCGCAGCCCGCGCCTCGCCAGCCGGGGACGCTGGCGTCCTTCCAGCCGTCCCGGCCCGGCAGGCCGTCGATGCGCACGCTCCTCCTGGCGTCACGCGGGCAGCCGGGACCGGCCACCGCCACGAACGCGGGCCGGACGGCGCCGGCCTTCGTGCCGCGCGGCGCCGGGCGCGCGGACTGCGAGGTGGTGGCGGAGGGGGACGCCTCCTGACGGCCCGCGACCGGCACGGCCACGGGGACCTGGTTCTGGTAGACCAGCAGCGCCGTGGGCACCGCGATCTGCGCGAGCACCCCGACGATCACCCACGTCTTGATGGACGGGCGCTTCCTGACGGGCGGCGCCGGCTCCGGAGCCGGTCCCAGTCGTGGGTACTCCACCGTCTCGTACACCCGGTCGCTGTTGCGCACCCGCAGCAGCGCGTTGACGACGTGCCATTTCCTGGTCCACTCATGCTCGTCGCCGCCGCACGCGGCCACGTACGCCTGCGTGGTCGCCAGGCTCGGCAGCGCGTCCCCCGACGCCGCCGCCGACAGGTCGGCGGCCGGATGTCCCGTCCTGCGCTTCATCGCGCGGTGACTCGGACCGCCCGCCGCGGCCCGCAGATCGCGCAGCCCGCGGGCGAACTCCTTCAGCGGATCGGGCGCCGCCGGCCGCGCGTGCCGCCCCCGGGGCCTGCTGCCGCGCGGTAATTCCTGGATCGTGTCCTTGCTCGTCATCGTGCCCCCCAGCGATCGTGTCGGTCGTGGTCACGGGCATGACAGCCGGACCGGGCCGGCTGCCATGGCCTGGTTGCCTGTGGTGTTGCCGCGGCCGGTGTCGGTGATCTCCACGATGACCAGACCGCTGGTGACGACCAGGGGAACCGGAGCCGGCACCCACTGGCCCTGCCGCATGCGCTGGTCGAGGGTGAACTCCCCCACCGTGCGCGCCTCCTCGTCGAAGCCGTCGCTCACCGTGTACCAGACGCGCTGCCCGGCCAGCCCCGACCTCGGGACGTAGACCGTCAGCGTGCACTGGTGGGGGCCACGCAGCCCCGTGGTGAAGCGCCACTGGAAGGCGTTGCGCAGACGCGCCTTCGCCCGCGCGTCGTAGGTCAGCTCCGAGAACAGGAAGCTGTCCCCGCAGCCCGCGCCGGTCCAGCCGGAGGCGCCGGCGTCCTTCCAGCCGTCCCGGCCCGGCATCGCGTCGATGCGGACGCTCCGCGTGGTGTCGCGCGGGCAGCTCGGCCCGGCGACCGCGGTGAACGCGGGACTCCTGTCCGGCGCCTGCGGCGCCTGCTTCGGCTGGCCGCCCGTGGTCGAGACCGACCGGAACAGCACGCTGTCGCCGAGCGCGCCGGCCGTGACCAGCCCGGTCAGCCCGGTCACCCCCAGCGCGACGAGGAGCGCCGAGAGCTTGACGGCGCGGCGGCTCAGCCGCCCCTGCGCCGGGCGGCCCCCGGCCGCCGGACGCGCGACGCCCGCGGGGGCCTCGCCGTCGTGGGACTTGTTGTCCAGATCCGCTCTCAGCGTGTTCCACTTCCTGGCCCACGCGTCCTGGTCACCGCCGCACGCCCCCACGTACGCCTTCGTGACCGACAGGCTCGGCAGCCTGTCCCCTGACGCCGCCGCCGACAGCGCCGACGACGAATATCCCGCTTTACGCTCCATGGCCCGGTAGCTCGGGTTGCCCGCCGCCGCCCGCAGGTCGCGCAGTCCCTGGGCGAACTCCTGAAGCGGGCCAGGCGGGACCGGCCGTTCCCGCCTGCCTCGGGTGGTGGTGTCTTGGTAGATCATCGTGCCCCCTGGCGATACGAACTGTCGGCCCCTATTCGTGGCTACCTGGCCGGCGGACTGATCCTTTGAATTTCGGAATTGACAATGACCAGACAGTTCCCGTCCCTAAATCACATGCCGGCGGGGTGACCCCTGGATCGGGGCCACCCCGCGCACGGCGATCCGGAGATTTCCGGACTATCGGCGCCGCACCTTGCCGAGGACGTCCACGACCGGCTCGTTGCAGGTGTTGACGTACCGGACGATCACGGTGTACTTGACGCCCCTCTTCAGGAAGTCCGTGGAGTACCGGACGCGGTCCTCCAGGACCGTGTTCCTGGCGACGCGGGGCTGCGGACGCAGGACCTCGGCACCCTTCTTCGACAGGAAGACGAAGTTGACCGTGCTGAACCTCTTCAGCTTGTCGCCGAACGGGGCCAGGAAGGAGTTCCGGCCGACGACGAGCGTCCTGCCCAGGTTGTCGCCGCCGATGAAGGTGCTCGGCGTGAACCGGCCCTTGCCGACCGTCGTACCGAAGAGGCGCACGTAGCCGGGGACGCGGCAGGACTGCCGCTGCAGCTCCGCGCGGAAGTACCGGTCCGGCTGGCCGAAGGAGCCCATCCCGTTGCGCTTGCTGCCCGGCTGCCGCTTGACCAGCCAGTCCACGAAGTTGACGCCGGCCTCCCGCAGAACCTTCTCGATCGATTCGGGGATGCGCCTGCCCGCGCCGGTCGTGCTGGGCAACTGCTGGGTCAGGCTCGGGTCGTCGGACTGTACGGTGCCCTCGCCGGTCGAGGTGTTGGGCTGGGTGGTGGTGTTGCCGCCACCCTTGTTCCGGTTGAGCAGCGAGTCGATCGCCCGGTTGCCCAGCTCCTTGCCGAGGTTCTTGCCCAGGTCCTTGAAGAAGTCGCCGAGCCCGGAGCCGCTGTTGCCCTGGTCCGACGGCAGCGGCTGGGTGAGCCCGGAGCCGAAGCCGAAGTCGAACGAGCTGCCGCCCGACGAACCGCCGAGCCCGAACGGGTCCACCGTCTGCGCCTGCGCCGGGGCGCCGGTGAGGCCGGTGCCGACCAGCACACCGCCGACCGCCAGCCCGGCCACGGTAAGACGAAGCTTCGAAGGTGCTCTCATGTTGTTTTCCTCTCATGGTGACGCGATCGGCGAGGGAGGGCCCACTCGTTCGGGAGCCGCCGCCCCGGGGCGCCGAAGCGCGTCCGGAAGTTGCCTGCGTTTCCTGATTACGGGGCTCATTGATGACCATCCAGATGGGGACGTTGTCCAGCGCCTCAAACCGTTGACCACACGGGGGCTCCACCGCCGCGGCTGCTCACCGGTCCTGTACGGGAGCGCCCGCCCCCGGGTGCCCGAACCCCGCCGCCGCCGTCCACACACCGCCGCCCTCTCCGGCCCGGCTCCCCTCGATCCCGACGCCTCCGGTGGGCGGGACCGGCTCGCGGCGCGAGGCTGAGACGGGGTGCAGGGGCGGTCATGGAAAAGGGTCGTGCCCGGGTTTCGGGGGAAACCCGGGCACGACCCGATCCATTCAGCGGGGTTCAGTGAAAGGACTCAGCACTTGTTACGCAGCATCGCGGCATCCTGCTCGAACCGGATCTTGTTACCGCCCTGCCCCCGCTTCGCGGCGATCTTGCCGAACGTCTCCAGCCGCTTGGCGGCCGGCTCATAGTTCGCGCTGCTCAGCGACTGCTTCTTCGCCATGGCCGCCTGGGTCGCCAGGTTGACCTCGTCGGCGATGTCGTTGATGTTGCCCGGCCGCATGAACGCCACGTCGATCAACGCCGCCTGCACGGCCCGCGGCAGCTTGTCGAAGCTCTCGATGCCCCGCCGCGTGACCAGTTCCTTGGCCTCCTCGTAGGAGACCTCGAACAGCATCGTCACCTGCTCGTCCGTCAGCTCGCTCACCCCCGCCTTGAGGTCGTCGAACGCCTGGCCGGACTTGATGTCGGCCTGCGCGGACTGCGGGCTCGTCTCGCTCAGGATGCGGTTGATGATGGTCCGGGCGTCGCCGCGGCTCATGTTGAAGCCGATCCCGATGGTGACGATGTTGCGGCTCTTGCCCTTCCTGGTCTTCTCACCGGCGTTGTACGCCTTGGTCCGCGCGCCGCCCTCACGCTTGATCAGCATCTGCTTGACGCTGCCCTTGTAGATCGTGGTGAACGGGCAGCGGGCCTGCTCCTCGGTGAGCTCGGTGGTGGCCTGCTCCTCCTCGGTGACCTCCTCGACCTCATCGGCGCCGACCTCGGCGACGGTCTTGTCGGCCTTCTCGGCGTCGTCGGACTCCTCGGACTCCTCGCTCTCCTCGCTCTCGTCGGACTCCTCGCTCTCCTCGGTCTCGTCGGACTCGTCGGACTCGTCGGACTCGTCGGACTCGGTGGTGGTCTCGTCCGTGGAGTCGGTTTCCGAGGACGACTCCTCGGAGCCTTCCTCCGGGTCGTCCGCCTCGTCGGCGACGGTGATCTCCTCCGACTCGCCGTCCTCGGCCGGGTCGGCCTCCTTGGAGGTGGCGGCGGCCATGAGCGAGTCGCTCTTGTCCGCCGCCGCCTTCTCGACCATGGTCAGATCCGGGTCGTCGTTCTCGAGCTGCGCCGTCGCGGCCCCTATGGTGAGCCCCGTTCCGCCGAGCGCCAGGACACCGGCCAGAGCGGCGTACGTGATGTGTCGCCTTGATCGAATATTCATGAGTGCCTCCGTGAGGGACGTCGGTCCGATGGACCTTCTTGGAGGCCTGCTTATTGCTCCACACATTGACCAGCCAGGGGGTTTTGTCCGAGATCGTCCAGTGGTCGCCCGCGGCACCCCGGCACACGGAGCCGGAGGGCGGCGACGGAGATCGTCCGGCCCGCGCGCAACCTGGGTGGACATCGACAGGTCAACCCCGCACGGCACCGGTCACAGGCGGTAGACGCGGGTGGCGGTCGCGGCGAACACGTCCTCCCTCTCCTCCCCGGATCGGCCCGAGAGCACCTCCTGCCAGGTGGAGACCAGGGTGCCCAGATCGGTCCAGAGTTTCTCGATCGGGAAGTTGCTGCCCCACATGCAGCGGCGGGACCCGAACAGGTCCAGGCAGGTGGCGGCCACCCGCTCGATCAGCGGCCGGTCCACGCGACGCACGAAGGTGCCCTGACCGGTGAGCTTCACCACGACGTTGGGCCGCTCGGCCAGGAGCCGCAGGCCGCGAGTCCACTCCTCGACGACCGCCGGCTCCGACCCCACCGGCATCCCGGCGTGAACCAGCACGAACGTGACGTCCGGGAAGTCCGCCACGAGGGCCGCGGCGTCGGCCATCTGCGCGGGGAACACCTGGAGCTCGAACAGCCAGCCGAGGTCGGCGAGCGCGGCGATGTTGCGCCGGAAGACCGGGTCCTTCATCCGGTCGGGGGCGGCGGCGTAGCGGAACTCCGGCCGCTCGTGCCAGTGCAGTTGCAGGCGGGTGCCGCGGACGAGCGGGGTGACGGCGGCCTGCCGGCGCATGACCTCGACCGCGCCCTCGTCGAACAGGTCGGCGGAGCCCACCACGGCCGTGGGCCAGCCGGTCTCGACGTGTACGTCGCGCAACCACCGCACCTCCTCCACGCAGCGATCCAGCGACCAGTTGGCCTGGACGTAGACCGCCGAGGTGATGCCGCAGGCGGTGGCCTCCGCGACGTACTCGGAGGCGGGATAGTCACGGCGGATCGGCTCGTACGGGCCGAAGATGCGCGGGACCATCTCCCCCTGCAGCCAGGGCAGGTCGGCGGCGCGCCAGATGTGGTGGTGCGAGTCGACGATCCCCACTGGGCCGTGGGAGGAAGAGCCGTGGGAGGAAGAGGAGGTCATCGGGTTGTTCCCCTGGATCGTGGTGCGGACCAGCGCCGCGCCGCGAGACGGCGGGGGCCGGACAGGACGGCGGGCAGGCGGCGGACCTCCTCCAGCGCGGTGGGCAGGTCCCGGACGCCGCCGAGGTGGTCCAGGCTCGGGAGCTGTGCGGCCATGGCGCGGGTGACGGGACGGTAGGCCGGCGAACAGGCCAGCGGGGACCACCAGACGAGCCGGTGGCCGAGCCGCGACAGCCGGGCCGTGGCGCGCACCATGGGGTCGGGGTCGCCGCGTTCGAGCCCGTCGGACAGCACGATCACGAGCGCTCCCCGGGCGAGCGCCACGAAACGCGGGTTGGCCAGGAATCGTCCCAGCGCCGCGCCGATCGCCGTACCGCCGTCGGCGTCCGTGACCAGCCTCGACACGGCGCGCAGCGCCTGGTCGGCGTGCGGGTGCGAGAGCGCGGCGGTGATCCGGGTGAGCCGGGTGCCGAAGGTGAAAACCTCGGTACGGGCCGGCGCCGCGCGCAGCGCGGTGTGCGCGGCGCGGAGCAGGTCCGGGGTGTGCCGCCGGAGCGAGCCGGAGACGTCGACGAGGAGCAGCAGGCGGCGCGGGCGCGGTGGGCGGGCGAGGCGGCGGAGCTGGATGATCTCCCCGTGGTGGCGCTGCGCCCGTCGCCACGCGTGCCGCACGTCCAGCCGGTCCCCCGACCTGGCCGGACGCCGCCGCCGCGACGGGACGGCGGGCAGCGCGGCGGGCCAGGCGGCTTCGAGCGCGCGCATGAACGCGGCCCGGCGTTCGCCGGTCCGGCCGAAGTCGCGCGTGCCGTACGTGCTCAGGACGCTGGCCTCGATGCCGTCGCCCGGCCGCACCTCGCGGGGCGGCGGGTCGTCCTCGCCGGGCCCACCGGGGGACTGCGCGCCGTCGTCCGCTTCGAGCCGCGCGTCGGCGGGCAGGGGGCCGCCCTGCCGGAACCAGGCGTCGAAGACGCGGTCGAAGGCGGGCAGGTCGGCCACGTCCTGGAGCAGGGTGATGCGGGCGTACCAGTAGAGCCTGGCCGGGTCGGGCGGCGGGGACTCGGCGATCGTCCGCAGCAGGTCCGCCCGCTTGGTCGGCGCGGCGGTCACGCCCGCGCCGCGCAGCGCGGTCAGGAACCCCCACAGATGGTCGGCGGCGAGCGTGGCGGGGTCAGGCATCGCCGAACACCTCCTCGGCATGCGCGAGCAGCAGCCGGGTGTCCTCCTCGTCCTTGATCAGCAGGCCGAGCGCCCGGCGCAGGGCCACGGGCCACGGGCTGCCGCCCTCGGCCAGCGCCATCGCGCCGCGGGCCCACTCCACCGACTCGGCGATGCCGGGCCGTTTGAGCAGCGGCAACCGGCGTACGCGCTGCACCGCCCGCACCAGCCCCTCCGCCGCCCGTTCCTCCATCCCGGGGACGGCCGCGCGCAGGATCGCCCGCTCGCGGCCCGGCTCGGGAAAGGCGATCCAGTGGTAGAGGCAGCGCCGCTTGAGCGCGTCGTGCAGTTCGCGGGTGCGGTTGGAGGTCAGCACCACGATCGGCGGTGTGCGCGCCCGTACGGTGCCCAGCTCCGGGATCGTGATCTGGAAGTCGCCCAGGAACTCCAGCAGGAACGCCTCGAACTCGCTGTCGGCCCGGTCGATCTCGTCGATCAGCAGCACCGCGCCCCGCTCGGCCCGCACCGCGCGCAGCAGCGGCCGGCGCAGCAGGAACTCCTCGCGGTACAGGTCGCCGACGTCCTGACCGCGGCTCTCCGCCACCCGGACCTGGAGGAGCTGCTTGGGATAGTCCCACTCGTACAGGGCCTGGCCGGAGTCCAGCCCCTCGAAGCACTGCAGCCGGATCAGGTCCAGGCCGGTGACGCGCGAGAGCACCGAGGCGACCTCGGTCTTGCCGACGCCCGGCTCGCCCTCCAGCAACAACGGCCGGCCCAGCCGCAGCGCCAGGTGGACGGCCGTGCACAGCCCCTCGTCGGCGAAGTAGCCCTTCCGTTCCAGCGCCGCGCCCAGCTCGCCGGGGTCGAGTGTCACAACTGCGCGTGCTCGGTGGTCAGCAGGTGGACGCGCTGGGAGGTGTGCGCGGCGGCGTCGGCCGCGGCGGCCTTGCCGTGCTCGGAGCCGAACGCGGCGGCGCGGGCGTCCTCGTCGTCGAAGTACAGCTCGTTCACCGAGTCGTACGCCCCGCCGTCGTCGTTGGTCACGCTCACCGTGTACCTCCGCAGGCCGGGCAGCTTCCTGGCGAACTCGACGTGGTCCTCCACCACCCACTTGGCGAACTCCTCGTGGGACAGGCCCTCGGCACGCTTCAGCAGCGAGATGACTTTCAACATGGTTCCTCCATATGCAGGGCGTCCAGCCCTCGCAGGACGCGTTCGGGGGTGAAGGGCATCGACGTCAGGCGCACACCGCAGGCGTCGAAGATCGCGTTGGCGATGGCCGGGATCGGCGCGTTCGCCGTCATCTCGCCGATCCCCTTCGCGCCGTACGGCCCGTTCGCGGCCGGGCGCTCCATGAACAGGCTGTGCTGGACCGGGATGTCGGCGGGGCCGGGCATCAGATATCCGGCGAAGTCGCGCGGCCCGTGGTCGCGCGACGGGTAGTAGGGCTCGGTGGTCTCGAACAGAGCGTGCGAGACGCCCATCCAGGCCCCGCCCTCCACCTGCTGCGTCGCCATGGCCGGGTTGAGCGCCCGGCCGACCTCGTAGGCGTTGTACAGCTCCAGCACCTCGACCACCCCGGTCTCGTCGTCGACCTCGACGACGGCGGCCGTGCACGCGTGCGCCTGGCAGGAGTCGGGGTCCATCTCCCCCGTCTCGGGCACCGGCGTGCTCGGCTCCTTGAGGTAGATGCCGCGGCCGGAGATCGTCCGGCCGTGCTTGAAGTGCGCGGCCAGCGCCAGGTCGGTGATGTGGATGCCCTTCTCCTCCGCGCCCTTGAGCCGGATGAAGCCGGTGCCGTCGGTCTCCAGGTCCCCGGCGTCGACCTCCAGCTCTTCGGCGGCGACCTCCAGCATCACGGCGCGCGCCTCGGCCGCGGCCATGATGACGGCGTTGCCGACCCGGTGGGTGCCACGGCTGGCGAACGTGCCCATGCAGTGCGGGCCGGTGTCGGTGTCGGCGGTGTCGACGAGCACGTTCTCGATCGGCAGGCCGAGCGTCTCCGCGGCGCACTGGGCGGCGATCGTCTTGATGCCCTGCCCCAGGTCCACCGAGGACAGCGAGATCACGAACGTACCCGTGGTCGTGGCGTGGATCAGCGCCTGCGAGGGGTCGCCGCCCAGGTTCATGCCGGTCGGGTAGTTCACCGAGGCGTACCCTCGCCCGCGCAGCTTCGCCATCGCTACAGCCCTTCCCTGGTCGTGGAGGACATCCGCCGGTACGCCTCGGGCAGCTCGTGCCCGGCCATCTCCGCCGCTTTCTGGATCACTTCGACCAGGGCGGTGCCCTCGGCGACCTTGCGGTGGGCCTTGAGGTCCCCGTCGCGGTAGGCGTTGAGCAGGCGCAGGCGCAGCGGGTCCAGATCCAGCGCGCGGGCGATCTGGTCCATCTGCGACTCCAGCGCGAAGTCGGCGATGGTCACGCCGAAGCCGCGCATGGCGCTGGACGGCGTGCGGTTGGTGAACACGCAGTGGCAGTCGGCCCACACGTTCGGGATCGAGTAGGGGCCGGGCAGGTGCGCGGCGGCCTTCGTGGTGCCGTACGGGCTGTGGCGGGCGTACGCGCCGGCGTCGACGTACAGGGTGACCTTGCGGCCGATGATCCGGCCGTCGTTCATGACCGCGTCCTTGATGTAGATGCGCTCGGCGGCGCGCGGCGAGGAGACCTGCATCTCCTCGGCCCGGTCGTAGACGAACCTGACCGGGCGGTCGGCCAGCATCGCGGCCACGCACGCGACCGGCTCGACCACCACGTCCACCTTGCCGCCGAAGCCGCCGCCGACCGTGCCGCCGACGATGCGCAGCTTGTTGAAGGGCGTCTCCAGGATCAGGGCCGTGTTGTCCAGGGTGAAGAAGCACGCCTGGGTGTCGGAGTGGATGCGCAGCCGCCCGTCGGCCTGCGGGACGACGACGCAGCCGGTGGTCTCGACGGGGGCCTGCTCGATCGGCGCGGACTGGTAGCGCCACTCGAAGACGTGGTCGGCCCGCGCGAACGCCTCCTCCACGTCGCCGAACCGGATGCGCCGGCAGTGATGGCCCTCGTAGATGAAGTGGTTCTGCCCGTGGTACTCGTTGACCAGCGGCGCACCCTCCGCCAGCGCCTCCTCGACGTCGAAGACCGGCGGCAGGTCCTCGTAGGTGACCTTGATCCGGGCGGCCCCTTCCAGCGCGGCCGCCTCGGTCTCGGCGACCACGGCGCAGATCGGCTCGCCGAGGTAGCGCACCTTGTCCACGGCCAGGATGGGCTCGTCGTCCGGCCCGACACCGATCAGCTTGAGCGGGGTGAAGAGGTTGTTCGGGATGTCGGCGTGGGTGAGGATCCGCAGGACGCGCGGCACGGCGAGGGCCTCGGTCAGGTCCACGTCCAGGATCCTGGCGTGGTGCCGGGCCGAGCGGTGCATCTTCAGGTGGGCGAGCCGCGGCGGGGCCACGTCCTCGAAGAACTCGGTACGCCCCGTGACGTGCCCGCGGGCGTCGGAGCGCTGCACCACCGAGCCGATGACGGTGAGGTCACCGCCGTCCGCGCCCGTGGCCGCGGCGGCCCGCTCGGCGGTGAAGGTGGTCGTGTCGATCGGGGCGAGCCGGTAGCTCATCGCGACACCGCCCCTTGCGGGGCCCGCTCGCGGCGACGCCTGGCCGCCTCGAGAATGGCGATCACGATGGGCCGGTAGCCGGTGCACCGGCAGACGTTGCCCGAGATCGCCTCGACGACGTCCTCCTCGCTCGGATCGGGGTCCCGGTCGAGCAGCGCCTCGGCGACCATGATCATGCCGGCCGTGCAGAAGCCGCACTGGGTGGCGAAGCAGTCGACGAAGGCGCTCTGCACCTCGTCCAGCTCACCGCCGGCGGCGACCCCCTCCAGCGTGCGGATCGAGCTGCCCGCGACGGTCTCCACCGCGACCAGGCAGGAGACCTCCGGCCGATCGTCGACCAGGACGGTACAGGTGCCGCACGCGCCCTGCGCGCAGCCCCGCTTGGCCGCGGTGAGCCCCAGCGACTCGCGCAGGCTCGCGAGCAGCGTGACGCCCGGCGCGGCGATGAACTCGCGTTGCTCGCCGTTGACGACGAGCGAGACGATCTGTGACGGCACGGTCCACCTCTTACGGATGCGGCTGACTGATGCGGCCTTGCTGGTGATCGCTGCTGGTGATCGCTGCTGGTGATCGGTGTTAGGGGAGGAAGGCCCGGCGCAGGTGCACGGGCAGGACCCGCGTCCGGTACCACGCGCTGGCGTAGGCGTCGTCGAAGGGGTCGGCGTCGCCGCGGGCCGCCTCGCCCGCCTCGGTGAGCGCCTCGTGGGTCAGCGGGCGGCCCAGCATCAGGCGCTCGGCCGACACCGCGCGCACCGGACGTGGCGCGACGCCGCCCAGCGCGATCCGGGTCGAGGCCACCACGCCACCGTCGACGCCGGTGACGGAGGCGACGGTCACGATCGCCGCCGAGTTCAGGCGGCGGCGCATGGCCTTGTGGTAGTGCCAGGTGCCCGGCTCGGGCAGCGCGACCCGTACGGCGACGACGACCTCGCCCGCGCCGATCCCGGACGCCAGCACGTCGGCCACGGGCGCGTCCCGCCGCCTGTCCGGGCCGGCGATCTCGCAGGTCGCTTCGAGGGCCAGCAGGCAGACGGCCAGATCGCCGTACGGCTGCGCCACGAACAGGTTGCCGCCCACGGTGGCCTGGTTGCGAAGGGTAGGGGAGGCGATCGTCCGCAGCGCCGGACGCAGGAACGCGAGCCCGGGATGCGCACCGACCTCGGTGAACGTGGCCGCCGCCCCGATCCTGGCCGCCCCGTCGCGCACCTCGACGCCGCCCAGCCCCGCCCGGCGCAGGCTGACGAGCTCGGTCACGGGCGCGGCCCCGCTGTTCACCAGGGGCATCACGACCGTGCCGCCCCCCATGACCCAGCCACCGCCCGCCAGACGGGCGACCGCGGCATCGGCTGACTCCGGCACGTGCACCGCGCGGATGGCCATGTCCGGACCTCCTTGGCAGATCATTATCGATAATTGATTATCGACTCAGAAGCGTCAAGGGACCCGGCTCGACAATCGATAATCGGTAGGATCACCTCATGACCGAAGAGCCCGCCAAGTTGCCGCGCCTCACGCTGGCCCGGCAGATCCGCGACTCGCTGGTCGCCAGCATCGTGTCCGGCCACTTCGGTCCGGGCGAGCGGCTGGTGGAGACGCGACTCGCGGCGACCTACGGCACCAGCCAGGCACCCGTCCGCGAGGCGCTGCGCGAGCTGGAGGCCATGCGGCTGGTGGAGACCCAGCCGCGCCGCGGCACCTTCGTCCGGCCCTTCGTCCAGGAGACGCTGCGCGAAAGCTACGTCGTGCGGGCCGCGCTGGAGGAGACGGCCACCCGGCTCGCCCTGCTGGCCGGAACGGTGCCGGTCGAGGCCATGCGGGCGGACGTGGAGACGATGCGGGCCGCCGCCGAGCGCGGAGACGGGGAGGCGTCGGCGCGCGCCAGCGTGTCCTTCCACCGGCGCGTCGTCGAGGCCGCGCACAACGAGCTGCTCAAGCTCACCTGGGAGGGCCTGCAGATCGAGGCGCGGACGTCGGTCACGATGGTCGCCACCGAGGTCGACCTGCACGACATCGTCCAGGACCACGCCGACCTGCTGGCCGCGATCGAGGCCGGCGACCTGGAGGCCGCGTGCAGGCACGCCCGCGACCACCAATGGCACTACGCCGACCTCCCGCACGACGCCCACGGCCGCACCCGCGACTCCGCCGCAGGCTGACCACCCCCAAACGCCTCACCACAGGCAGGCCCGCACGAGCCGGCCCCGCGCGCCGGCTTCCGGTGCGTCGGGGTGAGCCTGTTCTAGTCCGCCGCCCAGTAGCCGTCGCCGGCCTTGGTGGCCGCCGCGGACTCCGCGCTCTCGAAGCCCGGCGCCATCGCCGCCGACGTGCCCGCGAGGTATTCGTGATGGTCGATGCCGAGCAGCCGGATCCAGCTCTGCTGGCCGAAGGTGAGCGCGACGAAGCACCCGAGCTCGACGAGTTCGGCCTCGGAGAAGTGCCGGTGCAGGCGCTCCCAGAACGCGTCGCCGGTGTCGAGCCGCCAGGCGATCGCCTCGGCGTAGGAGAGCGCCGCCCGCTGCCGCTCGTCGTACCTCGGCGAGGACTCGAAGTTCAGCAGCTCGTCGTACTGCCGCTCCAGCAGCCCCTGCCCGGAGGCTCTGACCGAGCGCTGGTTGCCGCAGAACTCGCACTTCACCGTCCGGGAGATGTAGACCCGGCAGAGCTCCTTGATCGCGTGATCGCACACGCCGTCGTAGAACAGCGCCTTCCAGGAGTCGGCGAACGCCCAGAACGCGTTCGGCGCGTGCGCCCGCACCGCCGAGCTCTCCGGCCTGGGCGTGCCCTCACGGGCACATCTGTGCATCTCCTGCCGCATCACCTCGTCCATCGACTCGAGCGGCACGTAGCTGATGCGCTGCTCTTTCCGCACAACGGGCTCCCATCCGCCGACGGTTCTCCTCCCCTTCATACCGCCGGGCGCGCCGATCGTCATGCCGTGGCGAGGCCGGGCCTCATACGGCGATGGGGAGGTCCGTGCGCCGGTGCAGGGATTCGGCGGCGCTGACGAGCATGTTCGTCGCGTGGCCGAGCAGGGGGTTGGGGTCGGTGGCGCGGCACACGGTGAAGACCCTGCGGATGTGGGAGGTGTCGCCGAGCCGGAACACGCACACGTCGTGCGACTCGATCATCGCCAGCTCCGGCACGATCGCCACCCCCAGCCCCTTGCGTACGAGCTCGAAGGGCAGGTTGTAGTCGTTGGTACGGAACAGCACGTCGGGGTCGAAGCCGCTGGCCGCGCAGATGTGCGACAGGTTGAGTGAGGCGTCCATGCCCTCGGTGTAGGAGATCCACCGTTCGGCGGACAGTTCGCCGAACTGGATGCGCTTGCGGGCGGCCAGCCGATGACCGGGCGGCACGAGCACGTAGAGCGGCTCCTCCATGATCAGCGTCAGGTCCAGGTCCTTCGGCCGGCTGTGCGGCACCATGCCGTACTCGAAGATCACGGCCAGGTCGAGGCGACCCTCGTTCACCGCCGGAATCGTCCTGTGCGGATCGCCTTCCTCGTAGCGGATGTCCACGTTGGGGCGGTCGCGGAGGAACTCGGCCAGTACGGCCGGCACCAGCCGGAACCCGGCGGACCAGAAGCTGCCGAGCCGCAGCCGGCCCCGGTCGGCGACGGCGAAGGAGCGCATCTCCTCCTCCGCCGCCTCCAGGTCGGCCAGCAACCTGGCGGCCTTGCGGGCCAGCTCGGCCCCCGCCGCGGTGGGCCGGATGCTGCGCGGCAGCCGCTCGAAGAGCTGGACCCCGAGGGTCCGCTCCAGCGAGGAGACCTGCTGGGAGATGGCCGACGGGGTGAATCCGAGCCGCTTGGCGGCCGTCCTGAGCGAGCCGGTGGCGACCACTTCACGGATGGCCTGCAACTGGGCCGGAGTGAGCATCGGCCCAACTTAACAGTCAGGTGGCCAGCATCACCAGACCACTGCCCAACACGAACCCGTCGTCACACTCCACCCCAGGTCCCCACGAGAAAAGGATAAGAAGGACTGAACAGTCTGTGCATCAATGCGCATGCTCGCTCATCTTGCCGTATCCAAACGGACCCCCAATATTGGTGTTTACGGAACGTAGCACCAAGCCCGAGAGGGGGTGTCCTGCGCGATGCGGTTCACCCAAGCAGCCGCCGCATTCGGCCTGGCGGGACTCCTGTCCCTGACAGCCTGTTCCGGAGGTGGCACCGCCCAGGTTGCCGCCCCGGCGCAGCAGAAGAGTCAAGAGCTCCACGACCTTCTGCCCGACAAGATCAAGAAGAGTGGCGCGCTCAACGTCGCGGCGGGTCACAACTACCCGCCGCTGGTCTTCCTCGACACCGACAACAAGTCGGTCGTCGGCCTGGAACCCGAGCTGATGAAGGCCGTCGGCCAGGTGCTCGGCGTCGAGGTGACGTTCAGCCAGGCCGGCTTCGACAGCCTGATCGCCGGCGTGCAGGCACGCCGCTACGACCTGGCCATCCAGGCCATGCTCGACAAGCCGGAACGCCGCGAGAAGGTCACCTTCGTCGACTACTTCAAGACCAGCAGCTCACTGCTGGTCCAGGACAAGGACGCTCAGGCGATCCGGTCGCTCGACGACCTCTGCGGGAAGACGGCGGCCGTCGAGCAGGGCACCGCCCAGGCCGACGACGCCGAGCAGCAGAGCAAGAAGTGCACGGCGGCGGGCAAGCCCGCGGTCCAGGTGCTGGTGTTCCCCGACACGGTCGGCTGCCTGCAGGCCGTCTCCACCGGCCGGGCCAACGCCTTCATCGGCGGCACCCCCACCATCAACTACCAGGCCGCCCAGTCCAGTGGCCGGATGAAGCAGGTCGGTGAGCCCTACCGCTTCCTCCCGTACGGGATCCTCGTCAACAAGGAGGACCAGAGCCTGGCCAAGGCCGTGCAGCAGGCGCTGCAGAAGCTGATGGACAACGGCTCCTACGCCAAGATCCTGGCCAAGTGGCAGATGCAGTCGGGCGCCCTCGACAAGGCCGTGATCAACGGCGGCGAGTCGTGACCACGACCCGGCAGGAGGCATCCCCGGACGCGCGGGCACGGATCCAGGCCGTCCCGCTGCGCCACCCGGGGCGCTGGGCGGGCGCGGCCGTGCTCGGCTTCCTGGCGATCTTCCTGCTGCAGGGGTGGCTGGCCAATCCGCGCATGGAGTGGAGGGTGGTCGGCGAATACCTGTTCTCCCCCGCGGTCCTGAGCGGGCTCGGCACCACCCTGCTGCTCACGCTGCTCGCCATGGTCGTCGGCATCGCGGGCGGCGTCGTGCTCGCCGTCATGCGTATGTCGCCCAATCCCCTGCTGTCGTCGCTGAGCGGGTTCTACATCTGGATCTTCCGTGGCACGCCGCTGCTGGTGCAGTTGCTGTTCTGGTATTTCCTGTCGGCCGTGGTGCCGAAGATCGGGCTCGGGGTGCCCTGGGGACCGACGTTCGTGGAGTTCGACACCAATCTGATCATCACCCAGCTCACCGCGGCGGTGCTGGGCCTCGGCCTGCACGAGGCGGCCTACATGGGCGAGATCGTGCGGGCCGGCATCACCTCCGTCGACCCGGGCCAGTCGGAGGCGGCCCACGCCCTGGGCCTGACCCGCTTCCAGACCCTGCGCAAGATCATTCTTCCCCAGGCCATGCGGGTCATCATTCCGCCGACGGGCAACCAGGTGGTCTCGATGCTCAAGACCACCTCCCTCGTCTTCGCCATCGCCGTACCGGAGCTCCTGACCTCGATCCAGGGCATCTACTCCAGGAACTTCCAGCAGGTGCCCCTGCTCACGGTCGCGTGCTTCTGGTACCTCGTGGCCACGACCGTCCTGAACGCCGGTCAGCACTACATCGAACGCAGGTTCAGCCGATGAAGACCCTCATCCGCGCGGAGGGCGTGCACAAGCGTTACGGAGCGCTCGACGTGCTCAAAGGCATCGATCTGGAGGTCGCGGAGGGAGAGGTGCTGGCCCTCATCGGCCCGTCGGGGTCCGGCAAGTCCACCTTCCTGCGCTGCATCAACCACCTCGAACGCATCGACGCCGGCCGCCTCTACTTCCGCGACCGCCTGATCGGCTACGAGGAGCGCGACGGGAAGGTCTACGAGCTGCCCGACAAGGCGATCGCCGCCCAGCGGGTGGACATCGGGATGGTCTTCCAGCGCTTCAACCTCTTCCCGCACATGACCGCGCTCGAGAACATCATGATGGCGCCGATCATGGTCAAGAAGGAGCCGAAGGCCGAGGTGCTCGAACGCGCCCACGCCCTGCTGACCAGGGTGGGGCTCGCCGACAAGGCGCACAGCCGCCCCGACCGGTTGTCCGGCGGCCAGCAGCAGCGCGTCGCCATCGCCCGCGCCCTGGCGATGCGGCCCGACCTCATGCTGTTCGACGAGCCGACCTCGGCCCTCGACCCCGAACTCGTGGGCGAGGTCCTCGACGTCATGCGCGACCTGGTGAGCACGGACGGCATGACGATGATCATCGTCACCCACGAGATGGGATTCGCCCGCGAGGTGTGCGACTCCATCGTCTTCATGGACGACGGGATCGTCGTGGAATCCGGGCCACCCGCCGCCATGCTCGGCGAGCCCCGGCACGAGCGCACCCGGGCGTTCCTCAGCAAGGTTCTCTGACCCCGAAGGAAGATATCCACGTGTCCCGCGTCATCGTTCTCGGCGCCGGAGTGCTCGGCGCCTCCGTCGCCTACCACCTGGCCGCCGCCGGGGCCCAGGTCGTCGTCATCGAAGCCGGCGGTCCGGCCGCGGGAACCTCCGGCGCGACCTTCTCCATGGACGTCACCCATCTGAAGACCCCGCGCACCTACTACGAGCTCAACCGCGCCGGCGCCGCCCTGCACGCCACGCTGGCCGAGGAACTCGGGGGCCCGTCGTGGCGGCACCCCATGCCCGCCGTCCAGTGGGGCGACAGCGAGGAGAGCCGGCGCGGGCTCAGGGAGCGGGCCGCCCGTCTCCGGTCCTGGGGGCACCCCTGCCGCATCGCCGAACCGTCCGAGCTGCGCGACCTCGCCCCCGCCGTCGACCCCGCGGCGTGCACGGCGGGCGAACTCGTCGTGCACGACCAGAGCGCGTGGTACGACGCCCCGCTCTTCGTCCAGCGCCTGCTCGATCACGCCGCCACGCTCGGCGCCGACATCAGGTACGGCCTGCGGGCGCACGCGCTGATCCGCCACGGCGACGCCGTCACCGGTGTCGAGACCGGCACGCGGCGCTGGGAGGCCGACTGGGTGGTCAACTGCACCGGCCCGGACGCCGACCGCGTCGCGGCGCTCGCCGGCACCGGCCTCCCCATGACCCGGATCCCCGGGCTGGTGGGAGAGAGCACCCCCATCCCCGGCCTCCGGCTCGGCGCGATCCTGGCCACGCCCCAGGTGGACCTGCGCCCCGCCCCCGGCGACCGGATCTGCTCCATCTCCTGGCCCGTCGACGCGCTGCTGCCCGGCCAGAGCGACGACGCCCTGGCGGACCGGCTGCACACCGCCGGCCAGCGCATCCTGCCCGCGCTGCGCACCGCCCGCCTGGCCGGCGTCCGTCTCGGCGTCCGGCCGGTGCCGTCGGACGGCCTGCCGCTGGCGGGCGCGCACCCCGACGTCCCCGGCCTCTATCACCTGGTCACCCACAGCGGCGTCAACCTCGCGCCCGAGCTCGGCCGCCTCGCGGCTCAGGAGATCATCGACGGCGAGGGCCCCGGCCTCGCCCGCTACCGCGTCACCCGCGACATCGCGGCCTCGGTGGAGGACGAAAGCCTGACCCTCATGACCACGAGCTGAGCCCGCCGCCGGGCCCTCCGGGGCCCGCGCCGCAACGGAGCCTTGACGGGTGCGACGAGATCGTTGACACTCCCCAGTTACGACCGAGCACGCATCGCCGGGTGCTCGGCCCGGAAATGTTAGCGCTATCATCCGGCGGCCCTGAGCATGACAGGACAGTGAGATGTCGAACATGATGCCCAGGCGCGAGGCGCTGCGGCTGGCGGTGCTGGCCGCCGCCACCCCGGCCACGCTCGCCTCGGTCCCGCTCGGCACCGCCCACGCCGCCCGTACGGCCGCACCGGCGCAACTCGACCCACCGGTGCCCGGCTCCTGGATCGTGAAGCCGTTCGCCAACAGCCAGGTCACCCTGGGCGAGAGCCTGTTCAGCGTCAACCGCGACCGGATGCTCAACTTCCTGAGGGCCTATCCGGCCGACCGGATGCTGGCCAACTTCCGGGCCAATGCCGGCCTCGACACCCTGGGCGCACAGCCGCCCGGCGGCTGGGACGACGCCACCGGCAACCTGCGCGGCCACTACAGCGGGCACTTCCTCAGCGCGCTGGCCCTGGCCTACGCGGGCTCCGGCGACACGTTCTACAAGGACAAGGTCGACTACATGGTCAAGGCGCTCGGCGAGTGCCAGGACGCGCTGGCCGCCAGGGTCGGGCAGCCCGCGCCTCCTCCGGCCCCGGTCGCCCGGGTGGCGGGCAGGTTCGGCAGAGCGG
The DNA here is from genome assembly GCF_040654715.1 of Nonomuraea sp. NPDC050643. NCBI lineage: Bacteria > Bacillati > Actinomycetota > Actinomycetes > Streptosporangiales > Streptosporangiaceae > Nonomuraea > Nonomuraea sp. NPDC050643. Next base: position 112,206 of record NZ_JBFAIM010000011.1, read on the forward strand.
CGAAGCTCGACGGCCCCCAGTACGTGTCGCTGCCCGCCGACATCGTGAGCGGCCTCGACGACTTCACCATCGCCGTGTGGCTGGACCCGGCCGCGATCACCACCTGGTCCCGGATCTTCGACTTCGGCACCGGTACGACCCGCAACATGTTCCTGACCGTCAGCGCGGGCTCCGCGCCGAGGTTCGCCATCACCACCAGCGGCGGCGGCGGTGAGCAGCGCGTCAACGGAAGCGGCCAGTTACCCGCCGGCCAGTGGACGCACCTGGCGGTGACCCTGTCGGGAGGCACGGGGACCCTCTACGTGAACGGCGCGCCGGTCGGCACGAACACCGCCATGACCCTCAAGCCGTCCAGCCTCGGCCCGACCGCGAACAACTGGATCGGGAAGTCGGCGTACGGCGACCCGTACCTGAGGGGCTCGGTGGACGAGTTCCAGATCTACGGCCGCGCGCTGACCGGGGCGGAGATCGCGGCCCTGACGACCAGCGCGGACGGCGGGCTGGGCGGCGGCGACGTCGCGTGGTACCGCTTCGACGAGGAGGGCGGCGAGAGCGCGGCCGACTCCTCGGGCGCGGGGAAGGACGCCCGGCTGGTCTCCGAGTCCGTCGGGCAGCCCGGCCCGAGCCACCCCGGCTTCCTGGCCGCCTACCCCGAGACGCAGTTCATCCTGCTCGAGCAGTACACCACCTATCCGACGATCTGGGCGCCCTACTACACCTGCCACATGATCATGCGCGGGCTGCTCGACGCCTACCAGTACGCCGGCAACGAGCAGGCGCTCACCATCGTGATGAAGATGGGCGACTGGGTGCACAGCCGGCTGGGCCACCTGCCCCGCGAGCAGCTCGACCGCATGTGGGGCATCTACATCGCGGGCGAGTACAACGCCATGAACGCCGTCATGGCCGACCTGCACGCCCTCAGCGGCAAGGCGGAATACCTGACGACGGCCCGATGCTTCGACAACACCATGCTCCTCGCGGCCACCGTCGCCAACGAGGACACGCTGAACAGGAAGCACGCCAACCAGCACATCCCCCAGTTCATCGGCTACCTGTCCGTTTTCGAGCGCAACCAGGAGCGCCGCTACTTCGACGCCACCGTGAACTTCTGGGACATGGTCGTGCCCCATCGCACCTTCACCGACGGCGGCACGGCCGGGCCGACCGACAACGGCGAGCTCTTCGGCGCCCGGGGCGTCATCGTCGGCACCCTGGGCACCAACAACGCCGAGACCTGTCCCGTCTACAACCTGCTGAAACTGAGCAGAAGCCTGTTCTTCCACACGGCGGACCCGAAGTACATGCAGTATTTCGAGCGGGCCCTCTACGGCCAGATCCTCGCCTCGCGCCGCAACACCGACAGCACCACGAATCCGCTGGTGACCTATTTCATCCCCATGCGGCCGGGCGCCTCCCGGAGTTACGGCAACCTCGGCACCTGCTGCGGCGGCACGGGGCTGGAGACCCACACCAAGTTCCAGGACTCGATCTACTTCCGGTCGGCGGACGACTCGGCGCTCTACGTCAACCTCTACCTGGCCTCGGAGCTGCGCTGGCCGGAGAAGGGCTTCACGGTCAGGCAGGCCACGAACTACCCGACCGACCCCGCCGGGGTGACGACGCTCACCGTGGAGGGCACGGGCCGGCTGGCCGTGAAGCTACGCGTGCCCTACTGGGTGGAGAAGGGCTTCACGGTGCGGGTCAACGGGACCGACCAGAGAGTCGACGCCCGGCCCGGCGCGTACGTGACGCTCGACCGGACGTGGCGGCGCGGCGACCGCATCACCATCGCGATGCCGTTCTCCCTGCGGGTGGAGAGGGCGCTGGACATCCCGACCACCCAGAGCATCGCGTACGGCCCCGTGCCGATGGTCGCCAAGAGCGACGAGACCACGTTCCGCGAGTTCTCCTTCTACCAGGACTTCACGCTGTCCGGCGATCTCGCGCAGGCCATGACGTCGACCGCGCCGATGACCTTCACCACGCACGGCCTGCCGCTGGTGCCCTTCTACGTCGGCGACACCGATCGCTACCACGCCTACTTCCACCGCGTCGAGCCGAGGATCGTCTTCGGGACGATGGACTCCGGTGTGCCGAACCGCGCGCGGACGGATTCGGTGACGTTCCTGGACGCGGTCTGGGCCCTGGCGCCCTTCGCCGACCAGGCCCGGTTCGTGTCCGCGGTGTCCCGTACCGCGGACGACTGGATGCGGGCCGGGTTGCTGTCCCTCGCCGAGCGGAACGCGGTGATGTCGGCGGCCTCCCGGGCCCGGCTCCGCCGGTAAAGGGGACGAGCCCCCAGTGGTGGGGGGCGTACATGCCGCCGCCGGCGGCCTTGATCGGCGGTGAATATCGTGATGTCATTCGCGCGAATGGCTCCGGCGTTCGATCTGGTCCGAGAATCAGCCGATCTGGAGGAACCCGCATGAAAATGAGGCGCGGCATTTTAGCGGTGGCACTGGCCGCCGGTGCGCTCACTCTCGGCTCGACCCCGGCTCATGCGATTCCCCCTCCCCCGCCAGGGGGCGACAACCTCATCGTCTTCAGCTATTACTCGGGCGACCAGCTCGTCGGACAGCGCTGGTTCGGCTGCAACCAACCTCCCGGCCAGTGGGGAACGCTGTCGGGCCTGACGAAACTCTTCTTCACCCCCTGCTGAGCGACATCCGATCCATGACCTCGGCCGGCGACGGAACCCTGGGCCCCCGGGCTGCTCCGGCACGCCGCCGAGGTCACCGCCGTCGACGCGTACCGGATCGTCAAGGTCCCGCACAGTCCGGCGGACCTCGAACGACGGCGCGAGCGCATCGGGTGGCGCATCGAGATCCACTCGACCGCCGGGCCGTTCTCCTGGGGAGCGGGGGCCGGGCGGCCCCGTGACGCCGATGGGCGGCGGGGTCGGACCATGTACTGGTCGTGGCGGCCGTAGACGTCGGCCCATTCCGCCTCGCTGAGCCGCCGTCCGCCCCCACGATCTCCGCCCGCACCTCGGCCTCGCGGGGCGCCCCCGGCGCGAACTGCACCAGCATCGTGGCCGGTCCTGTGGAAACGCGCTCCTCCCCCTGACGGCTCGGCGCCCATCTCCCAGCGGTCGAGCCCGTACCGGCCGCCGGTGCTCCCGCCCGTGGTCAGGTAGCGCGCCTTCGTACGCCCGCCGATCAGCGGGTCGGGCGCGGCGTCGCGTTCCCCCGTGGCAGGCCCTCGAAGATGCCCGGCGCGTGGAGCCGGTCCGGGCTGTTTCTTAACCGGCGCCATACATGCAAGAATCTAAAGTACTAGGAAGCTAGATAAATGGAGCAATGGTGATCGAGTTCCACCTGGACACGAAGTCCGGACTCTCGCCGTATCTGCAGCTGGTCCAGCAGGTACGGCACGCGCTCCGGCTCGGCCTGCTGCGCGAGGGCGACCAGCTTCCGACCGTCAAGGAGGTCGTGGCGCACCTGGCCATCAACGCCAACACCGTTCTCAAGGCCTACCGGGAGCTCGAGCACGAGGGTCTGGTCGCCGCCCGGCCAGGGGTGGGGACCTTCGTGACGGCGACGCTCACCGACACCTCGCTGGCCGCGCACGGCCCGCTGCGGCTGGAGCTGCGGCGCTGGCTGGCCAAGGCCCGCCGGGCCGGTCTCGATGACGAGAGCATCGAGGCCCTCTTCATGACCACTTTTCGGACCGCCGCTCAGGAGGACATAGCGTGACCTCTGTCCTAGAGGCCCAGGGACTGGGCAAGAGATATGGCAGGAACTGGGCTCTGCGTGAGTGCACCATCGACATCCCGGCGGGCCACGTCGTCGGGTTGGTGGGCCCCAACGGAGCCGGCAAGACCACGCTGCTGAAGCTGGCCTGCGGCCAGCTCGAACCGACCGCGGGCGGCATCACCGTGCTGGGCGACCGTCCCGCCGGCAGCCCGGCGCAACTGGCCAAGGTCGGCTTCGTGGCCCAGGACACCCCCGTCTACGCGGCCCTGACCGTCGCCGACCACCTGCGGCTGGGAGAGCGGCTCAACCCCCGCTGGAACGCCACCATGGCACGGGACCGGATCGCCCAGATCGGCCTCATCCCCGGCCAGCGGGCGGGCAAGCTGTCCGGTGGCCAGCGCGCCCAGCTCGCCCTCACCTTGGGGCTGGCCAAACAGCCCGAGCTGCTGATCCTGGACGAGCCGGTCGCCTCGCTCGACCCGCTGGCCCGCCGGGAGTTCCTGCAGGGCCTGATGGAGGCCACCGTCGAGCACCGGCTCAGCGTGGTGCTCTCCTCCCACCTGGTCTCCGACCTGGAACGGGTCTGCGACTACCTGATCGTGCTGGTCGACTCCCGTGTCCAGGTGGCCGGGGAGGTCGACGGCCTGCTGTCCACCCATCACCGGCTCACCGGCCCGCGCCGTGATCCCGACCGGCTGCCCGCCGACCAGCAGGTGATCTCCGCGCGGCACACCGACCGGCAGAGCACGTACGTCGTCCGTACCGAAGCGCCGATCCTCGACCCCGCCTGGATGGTCACCCAGCTCAGCCTGGAGGACCTCGTCCTGGCCTACATGGAGCAGCACGTCGCCGAGAACCGGCGGGTCACCCTGGAGGTGCAGCGATGATCTGGCTGACCTGGCGCCAGTTCCGCGGCTCGACCGTGATGATGGCGGCCGTCCTCGTCGTGCTCACCGTCCCCCTGGCCCTGACCGGACCGGGCCTGGCCTCCGGCTATTCCGCCGGGATCGCCGACTGCACCCCCGACAACAGCTGCGGCCAGTTCTTCGACGGCTTCTTCGAGGCCTACCAGCTCCCCTTCCTGGCCGTCAGCCTCATCGTGCTGATCCTGCCGGCGCTCGTCGGGCTCTTCTGGGGAGCGCCGCTGATCACCCGCGAGCTGGAGACGGGCACGCACCTGCTGGTGTGGAACCAGAGCATCACCCGCACCCGCTGGCTGACGGTCAAGCTCGGGCTCACCGGCCTGGTCGCCATGGTCGCCGCCTGCCTGAGCGGCCTGGTCGTGACGTGGTGGTCGGCGCCCCTGGACCTGTCGGCCCCCGAAGGCTTCGCGCTGATGGATCCGCTGGTGTTCACCGCGAGGGGCATCGCTCCCATGGGGTACGCGGCCTTCGCGTTCATCCTGGGCGTGACCGTGGGCATGCTGGTACGCCGCACACTGCCCGCCATGGCCCTCACCCTGGCCGTCTTCACCGCGATCCAGATCGCGGTGCCGCTGCTGGTCCGGCCCCATCTGCTGCCTCCGGTCACGTCGACCTTCGAGCTCGGCCGGGCGAACGTGGAGAACGTCGGCCTGCCGCGAAGCGGCGGATCCGCCGAGGTGCTCCTGCGGGAGTCCGTCCCGGGTCACCTGGGCGCCTGGGTCCTGTCCAGCCGGCTCCTCGATCCGTCCGGACGCACCATCGCGGAGGGCGGAAACGACGACCGCGGCGTCATCAAGGTCTCCACGACGTCGGGTCCCTGCGCACCGCAGGGACCCGGCTCAGGCGACAGCTGCATGGCCGAGATCAACCGGCTCGGCTACCGGCAGCAGGCGACGTACCAGCCGCTTGAGCGCTTCTGGCCCTTCCAGTGGATCGAGACCGGGATCTACTCCCTGCTCACCCTGGGTCTCGCGTGGTTCTGCTTCTGGTGGATCCGGAGGCGTCTGTCATGACCGCCTTCAGGACCGCGGCCGCCGGCCTCGCCCTCCTGCTGGCCGCGGCCTGTACGGCGCCGACGCCGCCGCGCAGCCAGGAGAACACGGCCGCCGGTATGACATGCACGCAACCCCAGGGTCCCCCCGCGGCGGAGACGGCCACCACGATCGACGTCATCGAGCAGGCGTACTTCTGCATCCTCGGCAACTACTACAGCGGCTCCACGCTGGACGCCCGCTCGCTGCTGACCGCCGGATTCGTCGCCCTGACGCAGGAGCTCAACCGCGGCGGACGTGACGTGCCCGAGGCCACCATGCCCGCGCTGACCGGTGACCGGAAGGCCGACTGGGCCGCTTTCGAGGCCGTCTACCGCAGGACCACCGACCAGGTCCCCGACCGGCGCGACGAGCTGGCCGTCGTCACGCTCGAGGCCATCGTGGCCGCCCTCGACGACAACCACGCCAACTGGGCGCACGACGTCAAACGTCCGCCCGACTACTACGACGGTGACGGCTACGGCCTGGGCCTCCAGGCGAACGTCAACGGCCCGCAGGTGCACGGCAACCCCGGCGTCGCCCTCGCCCCGCTGTTCGTCACCACCGTGCAGGGCGGCGCGGCGCAGGCCGCCGGGCTGCGCCCGGGCGACGTCATCGAATCGATCAACGGTTCCGCCCCCTTCATCGACGGGACGGCCACCCCCGCGATCGCCGCCCTCTACCCGCGATACCCGGAGGCGCGCCCGGTCCGGCTGCGGCTGCTGCGGCAGAGCACCGGCCGCCGCTGGAGCGTGACGCTCAAGCCCGGCCTCTTCCAGCGGGACCTGGCCGGGCTGCAGGTGGTGCGGTCGAAGCTGCTGGAGGACGACGTCGCCTACGTACGGATGACCGGATTCGCGCCCGACTCCGCGACCAGGGTGTTCACGGCGATCTCCCGGTTGCGTACCGGCCGGACGCTCACCGGCGTCGTGCTGGACCTGCGCGGCAACGGCGGCGGCAGCCCCGTGGAGGCGGCCCGGCTGCTGAGCGCGTTCGTCCACGGCAAGGTGACCGCCTACCAGTGCACCGTCAACGGCGCGTGCGACACCTCGCGGACCGATGACACCGTCGAGTTGCTCGGCCTGCCGCTGGTGGTGCTCACCGACCGCAGTTGCGCCTCGGCCTGCGAGCACGTCAGCGCCGCGGTCAAGGACCTGCGCATCGGCCGGCTGGTCGGGACCAGGACCGCCGGTGTCATCTCCGGGCCGGCGCAGCCGTACCTGCTGAGCAACAACACCACCCTGAGCTTCCCCGACAGGCACCACCTGGGGCCCGGCCGTGAGGTGATCGACCGGATCGGCGTGCCCCCCGACCACCACGTGCCCCTGACCCCGCAGGACGCGGCGACCGGGCGCGACCCCGCGCTGGCCAAGGCGCTGACCTTGCTGCAGAAGTGAATGGACCTCGCCATGAGACAGATCCTGGCAGTCGCCGCGGGGCTGGCCGTCCTCACCGCGTCCGCCTGCTCCGTGCCCGTGCCGCCCAGGTCCGAGGCCGCCCCGCCGGCCACACCGACCGGCCCCGTCACGCTGCCGGCTCCCACCGGCGCCCATCCGGTCGGCACGACCGCCCTGTATCTGAAGGACACCTCCCGCCCCGATCCCTGGGATCTCGACGTCGACGCCCGGCAGCTCAAGGTCACGCTGTGGTATCCGACCGGGCGGCGTGACGGGCAGCGGGCGGCGTACATGACGCCGAAGGAGTCGGAGCTGCTCCTGAAGGGGTCGAGGGCCGGGAACATTCCGCCCGACACGTTGAGCAAGACTCGGACGAACGCCAGCAAAGACGCCGAACCCACAGGACGGAGGCTGCCGCTGGTGGTGCTCTCCCCCGGCTTCACCAAGCCGGTGAGCACGTTGACCTCCCTGGCCGAAGACCTGGCCAGCCGCGGCTACGTCGTGGCCGGGATCGACCACACCTACGAGAGCTACGCCACGACCCTTCCTGACGGACGGGTCGCGGAGTGCCTCGCCTGCGACAGCGACAGCGACCCCGGCTTCGGCACGGGGGTGGTCGAGGGCCGGGCGGCCGACGTCTCCTTCGTCCTCGACCGGTTGCCCTCGGCATGGGACGGCTCCGCCGTGATCGACCGCTCGAAGATCGCGATGGTGGGCCAGTCGATCGGCGGGGCCGGCTCGGTGGCGGCCATGCTGAAGGACCGTCGGATACGCGCCGGGATCGACATGGACGGCACCACGTACGCCCGGATGCCCAAGAGCGGGTTCTCCCGGCCGTTCATGTTCCTCGGTTCGGCGCAGCACGTCCCGGGCGGCCGCGACCCGTCGTGGGAGCGCGACTGGAAACTGCTGAGCGGGTGGAAGCGCTGGCTCGTGCTGACGGGCGCGGAACACCAGTCCTTCACCGACGGCCCGCTGCTGGCGGGTGTCCTCGGCATCACTCCCCCCGCCGACGCCCTGCCCGCGGCGCGCTCCGCCGAGCTCACCCGCACCTACGTGGCCGCCTTCCTCGACCAGCACCTGAAGTCACGACCGCAGCCCCTCCTGGACCAGCCGTCGTCACGCTTCCCCGAGGTCAAGCACTGCCCGGCGGCGTGCGGTCAATCCTGACCTGCGGCGGCCGGGCCCCCTTGGCGCAGGCGGGGTAGAAGGCCGCCAGCCGGGTGAGACCGCGGGTGACGGCGGGCAGGTCGGCGGGGGTCCGGGTGAGGGTGATCAGGAACTTCGAGCCGTCGCGGACCGGGCGGGGGTTGGTGGTGTCGGTGAGCCAGTCGTAGCAGGCGGCCAGTGGCCGCTGGTTGAGGGTGCGCAGGGCGGGCGCGAGGGCCGGTTCGTTGCGCAGGGCCAGCCGGTACGCGCTGCTCGCGCCGTAGACCGTGAGCTCGGAGAGGGTGGGCGTGGCCGGGTTGTTGGCCGGGGCCGCGCCCCAGTCCACGGAGATCTGCTCGGCCGCGCCCCAGGCGGCGTTGTGCACCGCCTTGACCGTCAGCCGCCCCGCCTTGAGGTCGGTGAGATAGCCGGCCCACAGCCGGGCCCCGGGGTTGCCGTAGTCGTCGGCGCTGAGTCCGGCGGCGAGGGCCACCCCGCGGACGAGGGCCTCCAGACTGGCGGCGTCGACGTAGGAGGTCCAGGTGCCGGGCGCGCCCATGCCCTGGGCGATGAAGGCTTCGATGATCCCCTCGACCGCCTTCCAGCGGGCGAAGCCGCGCTCGAAGCGCTGGGCCGGGCCACGTTGCAGGTCGCGGACCAGGGCGAGGCGCTGCGGCATGCGTACGGGAGGAGAGCACCCGCCATTCATAGCAGTCAGATGGCTACCGTGAGTGACGTGGCCGCGATCCGGCCCCGGCGAGGCATCAGAGGACGCTGTGCTTCTCGGGCAGATCGACGACGCCCGCCAGCGCCAGCCCGGCCAGCGCGATCAGGGCGCCGAGCAGGAGCCAGGCGATCGGATGGCCGAGGTTGAGGGTCCACGAGGAGGAGCCGAGACGGGCGTGGACGAACAGGGCCGGGTCGCGGCGGTTGACGTAGACGGCGCCGGCGAGGAACCAGTGGCGGTCGTCGTCGCGCTGGCCGACCTTGGCGTCCTCCCGTTCCTCGCCCGGCAGCGCGGGCAGCCGGTGCCCGGCCTGGCCCACCTTGATCTCCCAGATCACCCAGCCGCCCAGCAGCGCGACGAGCGGGACGTAGACGGCCACCTGCCAGACGAGCGCGGGGGTGACGATCTCCCACAGTCGCAGGGCCGCGAGGAGCAGGCTCAGGTTCAGGCAGGCCGCGGACAGCAGCGACATCACCGCGACGCCGCGCAGGTAGACGCGGTAGCGGCGGGCCGAGCCCTTGGGCCGGGCGGCGTCGAGGTCGGGACGTGCGCGCAGCACGACCACGACCGAGGCGGCGACGATCAGGGCGACGGCGAGCTGGTAGATGACCGGCTGGAAGGCGCTCAGCACGGTGGTGGGCGCACGCTGCGACGAGGCGGCCGCGCCGGACCCGAGGAAGGGCGGCAGTGTGGCGGGCAGCCCGCCGTAGCGCGCCCAGCCGATGCCCGCGGTGAGCAGCGTCACGGCCAGGACGGGCAGGCCCCACGACCACGGAACGCGAACCGGGTCGGTGCGGAAGGTGGTGTCGACGGTGACGGCCTGACGCCGCTCGGCCGCCCACCCGCCGGCGAGCTTGGCGGCGCGGACCAGGTGATGCGCGCGGTAGAACAGCAGCAGGTCCGCGACCAGCACCACCGTCACGATGCCGCCGATCGCGACGGCCGACCCCGTGACCAGCAGCGCCAGGACCGAGCCCGCCGCGGCGAGCGCGGCCACCACGACGGTCAGGCGGGCGTAGAACCGCCGGGCGGCGATGACGGCGGGGTCGCCCACCCGCTGGACGCCCACGCGCACGCCGAACGGCAGCGTGGGCCGGGCCAGCGCCGGCAGCGCCAGCATCAGGGACGTGACCAGCGCGACGAGGATCAGGCCGGCGAAGAGCAACGCCATCACCTGCCCTCCTCGAAACCGATCAGCAGCGCCTCGCACCGGCGCAGCGCATCCTGCCGCTCCATGCCGTGAACGGTGGCCTCCGCCAGCAGGACACGCATGCGTTCCTCCCAGTCGTCGATGAAGGGCGCCTCGGGGGGACCAGTGGCGGCGTCACGCCGGACGACCGCGCCGCTCTTGCGGTTGATCCTGATGACGCCCTGCTGTCGCAGCAGGTCATAAGCCTTGCTCACGGTGTGGAAGTTGATGCCGAAGTCCGCGGCGAGTTGCCGCGTGGAGGGTAGCGGGTCGCCTTCGCGCGCCTGCCGTCTGGCGATCGCCTCCACGATCCGGTCCCGGATCTGCTGGTAGATCGGGACCTCGCTGTCGAGGTCAAGGGTCAGCTGCACGCCCTCACTCTATCTGATATACAACTAATAGAACAGATAGTGCATGGAGGACACATCATGATGCAGGTAGAGGTTCGGCACGAGACGCTGACCGTCCGCTTCGCCTCGTGGACACGGATGTTCACCAGGACCGGAGCCGTGAGCGTGCCGCTGGCGGAGATCGCCGAGGTGCTCCCGCTCGACCGGCCGCTCGCGGCCGCCAGGGGCGCGCACCACGGCCTGCTCGTCTCCGGCGTCGTCAAGGTCGGCACCTGGACGTCGCCGACCGGCGTCAAGCGGCTGGTCGCCGCCCGGCGGGAGGTCGGCGGCCTGCGGATCGTCCTGAAGAGCCGGGCGTCGGGCTACGACGAGCTGATCCTCAGCGTTCCGGGCGCCGAGGAGCTCCGCCGCCGGCTGATCGCGGTGACGGCATGAACGTCGAGGTACGTGGCCTGACCAAGGCGTTCGGGCCGATCGACGCCGTCACCGACCTCAGTTTCGAGGCCGAGGCGGGCGTCGTGACGGGATTCCTGGGCCCGAACGGCGCCGGCAAGACCACCACGATGCGGATGATGCTGGGCCTGGTCGCGCCGACCTCCGGCACGGCCACGTTCGGCGGCCACCGTTACGCCGACCTGCGCCACCCGTCGGCCACCGTCGGAGCCGTGCTGGACAGCGCGGGCTTCCACCCCGCCCACACCGCCCGCGACCACCTGCGGGTCTACGCCCGCATGGGCCGCTACGGCACGGCCCGGGCCGACGAGGTCGCCGACCTGACCGGGGTGTCGGCCTTCGCCGGCCGCCTCACGCGGACCCTGTCCACCGGCATGCGGCAGCGCCTCAGCCTGGCCACCGCGCTGCTCGGCGATCCCCAGGTGCTGCTGCTCGACGAGCCGAGCAACGGCCTCGACCCCGAAGGCATCGCCTGGCTGCGGCACTTCGTCCGCGACCTGGCCGCCGACGGCCGTACCGTCCTCATCTCCAGCCACGTGCTCGGCGAGGTCGAGCACATGGCCGGCCACGTGGTGGTGATCCGCGACGGGCGGCTGGTCACCACCGGCCCCATCACCGGCCTGTACGGCCCGGCCACCGTGCTGATCCGCTCCCCGCGGGCCGACCTGTTCGCGGCCAGGCTGGCGGAGGGCGGGATCCGGGTCGAGCATCCGCGACCGGACGTCCTGCGCGTCCACGGCCTGAGCAGCGCCGAGGTCGCCGCCGCGGCCGCCGCCCACGGCATCGCGCTGCACGAGATCACCCCCGAACACCCCACCCTCGAACAAGCGTTTCTGCACCTCACCGGAGGTTCCCGATGACCGCGCTCCTCGCCGCGGAATGGACGCGCCTGACCAGCGGCAGGCTCTGCCTGTGGGGCCTGCTGGCCGCGCTGGGCAGCGGTGCGCTCGTCGGCCTGCTCGCCCTCGTCGGACCGGAGAACTTCACCCCTCCCCTGCCCGGCCTGGACACCGCCGAAGGCACCCACGTGCTGCTGGGCCTGCTCGGCGTCACCGTCTTCGCCCCCGCCCTGCTCGGCACCGTCGCCGTGTCCTCGGAGCATCGGCACCGGACCATCACCACCACGACGTTGTTCGCTCCCAGACGCTGGACCTGGCTGGCGGCCAAACTGGCGATCTACACCGGCGCCGGGCTCGCCTACGGCGCGATCGCCGCGGCCGTCGCCGGTGGCGCGCTCTTCGGCGCGGCCACGCTCAAGGGCGTCACGCTCGGCCTCCCGGCCGTGACGGTCGTGGCCCTGCTGGCCCGCATCGCGCTGACCATGGCCGTCTACACCCTGCTGGGCGTCGCCGTGGGCGCTCTCCTTCGCAACCAGGTGACCGCCCTCGTCGCCGTCGGCGCGTACTTCTACATGATCGAGACCCTGCTGTTGCTCGTCCCGGGGATCAAGACGCTCTATCCCTATCTCCCGGGCGGCGCCACCGCCGCGCTGACCGGTTTCACCTATCTGGCGGACGCCGTCGCCGGCCAAACCGGCACGTCCGCGGCCCCACTGCTGTCCGCGCCGGCGGGTGGCGCCGTGCTGGTCGGCTACGCCCTGGTCGCGGTGGCCGTCGCCGTCGCGGCCCCGTTGCGGCGCGACATCATGTGAGCGTCAGCCCTGAGTGGCACGCGGCTCCCGCCGCGCCTCGGCGAGGTCCTTGTCCTCGATCCCGAACATGGTGGGCCGCGGCTCGCGGAAGACGCGCCAGCCGGCGAGGAGCCCGATCGCGACCAGGGCGGTGAGGATGCCGTACATGAGCCGGGGGGGTGTCGAGCAGCGCCGGAGTGACCAAGCCAGCCCCGCCCGCGACGATCATCACCATGGTGACGGTGAAGACCGTGCGGCGTCCGAAGGTGCCGCCGAGCCGACGATCGCGGCGGCGTCGATGGAGGAGGCCATGCCGGGTACAGAGCCGCGCGACGGCCCCAGAAGTGTCCCGGCGACATTTGATTGTTTCCTCACGACATTGCCTTTGGTCGCGGTGCGGCCTATCGTCGGACCGACCGTCGGTCGTCCATCCGGTCGCCCCGCGCGCCGCGCCCGCGGCGAACCTCGTTCCTTCAGGGAGAATGCGTGTCACTCGACGACCTCGCCCACATGATCACCGATCCGGCGACCGAGTACCGGCCCGAACTGCGGTGGTGGCTGGCGGAGGGCCTGCACACCGATCAGACGCTGATCCGCGAGATCGACGCCGCGCACCGGCTGGGGTTCGGCGGGATGGAGTTCCTCGCGATGGACGAGGGCGACATCGACCACTCCCGCTACGGCTGGGGCGCGGAGGAGTGGGTGCACGACTCGTACGTGGTCGTCGAGGAGACCACCAGGCGGAACATGGCGGTGAGCTTCACCTCCGGCACCAACTGGTCGAACGCCAACCTTCCGACGATCACCCCCGACCAGCCGGCCGCGGCGCAGGAGCTCGACGTGGTGGTCGAGGACCTCACCTCCGCACGCTCCCGCGGCGGCGCGCTGCCACGGATCGACCTCGACGCCGAGCCACCGGCGGCCGCCCTTCCCGGTCACCGCGGGAAGGTCACCGAGCAGCACCTGGTGGCCGTCGTGGCCGCCCGCCTGCTCGAGACCACCGCGAGGGGCGGGGTCCTCGACCTCGACTCCGTCATCGACCTCACCGGCCTGGTCGAGGGTGAGAGCCTCGAGTGGAGCGCGCCCGCCGACGGCGACTGGCGGCTGTTCGTGTTCTGGATGCACGGCACCGGACAGACCGCCTCACCGTCGGCGTCGGTCAACCACACCGTCAACTACCTGGACCGGGACGGGGTCGAAGCGGTCATCGACTACTGGGACTCGGTGGTGCTCACACCGAAGTTGCGCGAGCAGATCGGCCGCAACCCACGGGCGCAGATGTACATGGACTCGCTGGAGTTGTCGACGTACGGCGCCGGCGGCATGTTCTGGGGGCACACCGTCGCCCGGGAGTTCCACGCCCGCCGCGGCTACGACGTCACCCGCTGGCTGCCCTTCCTGATCCGGGCCGTGCCCTTCATGGCCGTCAGCACGACCTACCACTACGACGTACGCGAGGAGCACCGCGTCACCGTCGAGAAGGTGCGCTTCGACTACGTCCGGACGCTCACCGACCTCTACATCGAGAACATGCTGCGCCCGTTCACCGCGTTCCTGCACGACAACGGGATCACGCTCCGCGCCGAGATCAGCTACGGGCTGCCGTTCGAGCTCACCCGGCCGGGGCCGGAGGTCGACGGCATCGAGACCGAGTCCCTGGAGTTCGGCGCGCAGATCGACGCCTACCGGCTGATGGGCGGCCCGGCGCACCTGTTCGGCAGGCAGTATTCGTCCGAGACCGGTGCGACCACCCGCAACCACATCCTCGACCACCGCTTCTACGACCAGATCATCGCCACCCAACTGGCCGCCGGGATCACCAGAACCGTGCTGCACGGCTGGGCGAGCACCGCCGGGGCCGAGGGCGTCACGCGCTGGCCGGGGCACGAGGGCATGCGGTCGATGTTCTCCGAGCGGTTCGACACGCGTCAGCCCGCCGCCGAGTTCTACCCGCTGTGGAACAAGGCGATCGGCCGCTACCAGTGCGTCCTGCGGCAGGGCAGGCCGCGGATCGACGTGGGGATCCTGCGTACCGACCACTTCACCGACAACACCTCGGGCCTGGCCTTCGTCGACGGGCAGGGGCGGCGGATCCCGGACGAGGAGGCGTACGGGCGCATGTGGATGCGCGACCGGCAGAACCACTGGTGGCAGGACCTGGGCATGCAGGACGCCGGATGGACCTACGAGTTCTTCGACGGGTCGCTGCTGCTGCGCGAGGACGTGGCGTTCGGCGACGGGGTCGTGCAGCCTGACGGCCCCGGCTACCAGGCGCTCATCGTCTACCAGGAGACGCTCGACGCGGACGTGGCGGCCAGGCTCGCGCAGTGGGCGCGGCAGGGCATGAAGCTGCTCATCGTCAACGGCACCACCGAGCTCAAATGGCTCATGGCCGGGCAGCACCTCACCCACGCCCAGGCCGCCGCCCGCACCCCCGGGCTCGACGGCCGCGACGACGAACTCGCCAAGAGCATGGCGCGGCTCCGCGCGCTGCCGACCGTCGCCGAGGTGCACGACCCCGCCCACACCGTGGAGGCGTTGCGCGGGCTCGGCGTCGCCGGACGCGCCGAGTTCACCGCCGACGACCGCAACGTGCTCGGCCACCTGCGCGAGGACGGCGAGCTGTGGCACCTGTACCTCTACCACTTCCTGTACGAGACCGGTGAGCCGACCACGGTCGAGGTAGCCCTGCCGGGCATCGGAGCCGCGCACCGCATCGACGCCTGGACCGGCGGCCTCCGCCCCCACCACGGGGTCCGGCACGACGCCGGGCGGACGATCGTCACCGTGACGCTGACACCCGGGCAGACGGCCCTGCTCACCGTCGACCGCTCGGCACACGAACCGGCGGCCTCCGCTCCCGTCACCCCCGAGCTCCTCCAGGAACTCCCGGAGTGGGCGGTCGCGGTCGAGAGCTGGGACGCCGGCGAGCTCGAAGTGATCAGCGAAGACCGCGGGCTCGGCTACCAGACCCGCGAGGTACGCCCGACGACCGCGATCACCCGGCTCGACGGCGGCCACGGCCCGCTGCGCCCGTGGGCGCAGCTCCCCGGCGTCGGCCCCGAGGTCAGCGGCGTCGGCGAGTACACCACGACGTTCACCCTCGCCGAAGCGCCCGCCTCGGGGGCGAGACACGTGCTCGACCTCGGATCGACGGCGGGCGGTCTCGGCTCCGTCCGGGTCAACGGAGGCGCGGCCAAGGGGTTCGACACGTGCCGCCCGCGCGTGGACATCACCGACGGCCTGCGGGCCGGGGAGAACACGGTGACGGTCCGCGTCTCCAGCTCGCTGAACAACCGGCTGCTCGCCCGGGGCTACTACGACGCCGTACCCGACGTCATGTCGCACTTCACCGGGCGCGACGAGCCGCAGAAGACCGACGTACACGATCACGGGCTGCTCGGGCCGGTGCGACTCCTGCGCGAAGCGGCCGCGGGCCGCGCCGAGAACTGACCTGGCTGAGAACCGACCGGGCCGAGAGCCCTCCGCCGCTCGACCGGCAGTAGGGTTCCGGGAGACGGAGCCCGGACACGGCGGACGCGAAGGGGGGCACATCATGGCGCGGGCGCAACGCCACGACGTGAGCCATCAGGACGCCGACCTGTCACCCGTCATCGCGCCCGACCTTCTCGATCCGCGCGTGTCACTGTCCTCGATCATCCACTGGGCCGACAGCCACGCGGTGCGGCTCGACCTCATGACCGCCGTCGAGTTCCCCGTCAACGACGTGCCGATGTTCCTCGTCGTCAACCAGCTCAGCTATCGGGGAGCGATGCGCCCCAGCGACCTCGCGCTGGCGCTGGGGACGGGGCGGGCGAATCTCACCAAGATCGCCCATCGCCTCACCGACGCGGGCCTCATCGTGCGCGTTCCCGAGCCGTCCGACGAACGCGGCGTGCTGCTCGCGTTGACCCCTCTCGGGCGGGAGATCGGGGAGCGCATCATGGAGCGCGTCCAGCGCAACGTGGAGTCGGCCCTCGCGGACTGGAGCGACGAGGACGTGACCACGCTCAGGCGGCTCCTGGCCCGCCTGGCGCGCGACACGATGTGGACCCATCCGGCGGCGGCGAAAGGCCGCGCCACACCACGCCGCCACCCCTGAGCCGGCGGCGGATCGAGGTCGCGGCATGAACGGTTATGGGTGAATCCGTTCACGAGGTGCTCTCATAGTATTTCCGAACGCCATAAAAGAGATTTTTGGTCCCAAGTTCGGCCGATTACCTCTTCCCTTATCAGGCTCGCGACGAAGTTATTGACAGCCCTAAGTCAGCGCCATACGTTGACAGAGATTTTGCGCTAATCGGATGCGCGTTACGGGAGGCAGCACCATGGACGAGAACCTCACGCCAGAGATCGACGAGACCCCGGAAAGCACGGAAGAAGAGCGCGTTCCGTTCACGGTCGAGATGATGGAACTCGACAGTAACCCGATCATCCTTCAGCCGAAGTCCTACTGAGTTTCCGCTCACATGGATGACCCGCCCTTGGCTCCTCACGTGATGGAGCCGCCGGCACGTGCGGGCGTTCAGCGTCTTGCCCCTTGGGTGACCAAGGCCGTCCAAGGGGCACACGTTTTTCTTTTGGGGCCCGATCTTTCGCTGGTCAAGGTCACGGTCCCGAACGGGGTGACGATCACGCGGATGATCGCCGAATCGCCGGGGGCCGGGGCCGGATTCCTCGAAACGCGGGCACCCGATGACGACGACGTTCCGCCCCGTCGCGAGAATGCGGCGGTCACCGGAGTCGTGATCCGGGCGGACGGCATGCCATACCGGGAATGTGCGGATCTGTGCCGGAGACTGTCCGCCGAGGGCGCCGGTCACTGGGTCACCGTCGCGCGCGGCGAGCCCCTGCCGACGGCCGGCCCGCCGCCGCTGATCGTGGTGGCCGCCCACCGCACGAGCGCCCCTGACGGGATGACGCGTCCACGGGGCGACGGGCGTGTCCTGCGGATCGGCGAGTCCTTCGAGGGGACGTTCGTCACCGGTCCCGACGACGGGCGCGACCTGGCTCCGCCGCGCTGGGCGTTCGAGACCCGGCTGGCCGCGCTCGGATTCACCGAGCGCCCGCTGCCGATCCTGCACCGCATGCGGACCGACCCGGCCGGCCTCGCCCGAGCCATCACGCTGGCCGCGAAGCTGGGGCCCGAGGAGGCGGTGCTGGTCTCCGGCCTCCGGACGGTCGCGTTCGGCACGCCGGAGGCGGTCGCCGCGACCCCCTTCGGCGAGATCCCCCGCAGTCAGGCGTGGACCTTCGGGATGGCGCGCGGATTCCGTGTCCGGCCGGGCGCGATCCGCGGCAGCCATGTCGCCTCCTGCCGCACCCCGGCGGGAGGCCAGGACCACCTGGAAGGCAACAGCGGCAAGGGCGTCACCGCCCAGGCGGCCATCGCGGGGGCCGTCGGCGAGGCGCTCGAACGGTACGCGGCGTGCGAGGCGAACCGGAGCCTGCCCCCGAGCGGCGACACCACCCGGCGCCTCGACCTCGCGCGGTTCCATCCGTACGGCCCGCCGTGGGAGGGGCGAAGGCCGCCTGTCGTCTACGTCGACGGGATCGACCTCGCCGACGGCACCACCGTGGCGGTGCCGAAGGCCCTGGTCGTCTTTCCCTACCTCGGCGCCGACCGGCCCACGTACGGCATCACGACCGGTCTGGCGGCCGGGCCGGACGTCGCCGACGCGACGCTGCGCGGCCTGCGCGAGGTGCTGGAGCGCGACGGCCTGTACACCGGCTTCACCCACCTGCTGCCCGCCCGCCGCCTGGACCCGGGCGCGGCGCTGGCCCGCCTGAACCTCACCGGCGCGTTCGACGGGGAGATCTGGGCGCTGCACTGGCCGCGAGAGGGCCACGTGCTGCCGGACGTGCACGCCTTCCACCACGGCGCGGGCCTGCTGGTGCGGGCCAGCGGCTCCGGCCTGACCTTCGACGACGCCCTCGACGGCGCCCTCATCGAGCTGTGCCAGGTGCACCTGGAGGCCGTGCGGGCGCGCCGGACCGGCACCTCGACCAGCCCGGCGCACACCCGGTGGGCCCGGCCGGACGTCATCGCCCAGGCCCGCCGCTACCTGGACGGGCATCGCCTCGGCGACCCGCCGGCGGTGCCCTACGGCGATCCCCGCTCCCAGCTCGACCATCTGGTGGCGCGCACCCGGCCCGTCGTGGTCCGGCTGCCGCTCCGTGGCCCGGACTGGGCCGTGGTCCGCGTGCTGGTGCCGGGGGCGACCACCTCGCCGTACCCCTCCGACAGCCGTGGCGGACGCCGCCTGCTCAACGCGCCGTGGACGCACGGCATACCCACCTGAACGGGAAGGAAGCCGCCGTGAGCACACTGAACGCCTTCCGCGACCTGGAAGCGGCGCTGACCGAAGCCGACATCGGCACCGACATCGGCACCGGCGACGACACCCAGTCGGCGCGTGCCATGACCTCGGTGCTGGCCGGTTGCCAGGCCCTGGCGCGGGTGGACCCCGGCCGCCTGCTCGCCGAGTTGCTGGAGGATCCGCGTGGCTGGCCGGAGCAGTCGTGGAAGAACCTGTTCGGCAACGCCTGCATCACCGTGGTCCGCACCGAGACGCTGCGCGTGGACGTCCTGTACTGGCTGCAGAACGCCTCCACCCTGCACAAGCACGTGTCGTCCGGGGCCTTCATGGCGCTCAGCGGCCGGCGGCTGCACCTGGAGTACGACTTCTCCGCCACCGACGCGCTGGGCACCGGGGTGACGTACGGCAGCCTCACGGGGACCAGCCGGACCATGATGCGGGACGCCTCGGTCTCGCCGATCCGGCCGGCCATGATCCACGAGCTGTACTGGATCGAGAAGCCGTCGGTCACCGTCTCCGTCCGGAGCGCCGCCCCGGCGGACACCCCTCATCGGCCGCACGAGTTCGTCTCGCCCGGTGTCGGCTACCTGCCCGCCGCCTTCCACGAGACCTCCAACGTCCAGCGGTGGGTCGACGGGCTGAGCATGCTGCGCCGGGCCAACCGGCCCCTTTACCTGACCACCCTGGAGAAGGCGCTGCGCGTGGTCGACGCGATCCATCTGGTCCACGTCCTGGACGAGCTGTCCGACAACCCTCCTGACGACGTGTCGGGCATCCTGGAGCGCGCCGCGGCGGCGCGGCCGGACGACGAGCTGACCCGGCTGGCGGCGGCGGTCCCCGAGTTCCGCCGCCGCAAGATCATGTCGCGGGTCCTCGCCGGCGGGGACGACCAACTGCTCGCCGCCCTGCTGTGGTCCGGGGCCGAGGGCGAAGAGCTGGCCACCCTCCTCAAGGCGGAGAACGTCGACGAGCCCGGCGTCTTCGTCCGAACCCACGGCGAACGGCTGAGCGCCAGGGACCCACGGATCGCGCCCTACGTGGAGAGCGCGAGGCGATCGCTGCGATGAACTTCTGGGAGACCCGTCCCCAGGTCGTGGGGCACGAGCCGCTGTGCGCCGAGGAGGAGGCGTTCGCGCTGGCCTGCCTGGCGTCGGCGCGGCGTGCCTCGCTCCGCGATCCGCAGGACGTCCGCGTGTTCACCGACGACAAGATCGTCAACCCCACCCGGGTCGACCCCTACCTCCCCTCGCTCGAACACGACACCGGCTTCGCCGGATACGCGCGGCGCCTGCGCTCCCAGGCCGGCTCCTTCGCCTTGACCATCAACTCCCTGCAGCAGTTCGACTGGGGGTTCTGGCGCACGCTGCGCCGCCACACCGACCCCGTCCTGGCCGCGACCGGCGCCTGGTCGGCGGGCGGCGTCGACTGCCACCTCATCGCCTCGGTGTACGGCACCGCCCCCACGCTGATCCACAAGGACACGGCCGGGGTCTTCACCTACGTCCTGCACGGCTTCAAGCGCTACTACACCTGGCCGTACGAGGTCTTCGCCGGCCAGGCCGGACCGGAGGCGCTCCAGCGGCAGGTCAACCTCCCCCATCACCTCCGCTACCAGGACCACCTCGACACCGCCACCGTGGTCGAGGGCGGTCCCGGGACGGTGCTGTACTGGCCGTCGGACCGCTGGCACTGCGCCACCTCCGACGGAGACCTGGCCGTCTCGGTTCACATCGCCCACTACCAATGGGACGACCGCCTGGCCTGGCTGCTGCGCAGGCTGCGCCGTACGGCCGAGGCCGAGCTGGGCGTGGCCAGGTTCGACGGCGACGCCCAGGTGCGCAAGACGGTGGCCGGTCACCTCGACGACGCCGCCCTGGGGCTGGAGGTACGCCTGGGCCGCCTCAGACGGTCGACCGCCTCCAACTTCGAGGTCGTCCCGGAGCCACGGCCCGGCCGGGAGCTCGCGGCGGACGACCCCCTGACGGTGCCCGCCCAGTCGTCCGTCGCCGCCGTGACCGACGACGGCCTCACCTACCTGGCGGCCAACGGCCACCTGATGCGGGTCACCGGCGGCGCCTGGGTCGACTCCTTCCTGCCCGAGCTCGCCCCGGGCGTGACCCGCGCCTTCGGCGAGTGGCGCGACCTGGCGGGTCCCGGCGCGGCGACGCTGGTGGGCGAGCTGGTCCGGCGCGGCGCCCTGGAGCCCGCATGAAGATCAACGACGGGGTCTTCGTCGCCGTCGCCGACGGCCGCCTGGTGCTCGGGCACGTGGACCGTCCCCACGAGTTGTGGCAGGTCGGCCCGGGCATGCTCGCGCTCCTCGCGGAGGTCGCCCGCGGCGCCGGCGACCTCGCCGGCGCGATGGCCCCGATCGTCGCCGACAGCCGCACGGTGGTCCCCGCCACCGTCGCGCGGCTCCGGCAGGCCGGTCTGCTCTGCGACGAGCCGCGGCCCGCCCTCCGTGACGTCAACGTCGAGATCGCCAAGGTCATCGCGGCGGCCCCGGACCTGCACGCCGACACCGAGTTCATGGAGGCGGCGCGCCGATGCGAGGGCCTGACCCTGACCTCGCCGGCGGCCCAGTACGCGCTGTGGTCCGCGACGCGCTACACCGTGGCGGCCGGCATCCCGGGGGCCGTCGTCGAGTGCGGTGTCTGGCGCGGCGGCAGCATGCTGCTGTCCGCGCTGGCCCTGCTCGGCGAGCCCGACCGGGACCTGTACCTGTTCGACACCTTCGACTGGAGCTGGGAACCGCCGGGCGATCAGGACGGCCCGACCGGCGGGCCGGTGGCGGTGGCGCAGATGTCGGCCGGGGCCTCGGCCGAGGAGGTGCACGCCCGGATCGCCGCCACCGGCTATCCCGCCGGCCGGATCCGCTGTGTGCGGGGCCTGGTGCAGGAGACCGTGCCCGGCCAGGCGCCCGACCGGATCGCGCTGCTCAGGCTCGACACCGACCAGTACGAGTCGACCCGGCACGAGCTGCGCGAGCTCTATCCACGCGTCAGCCCGGGCGGCGTCGTGCTCATCGACGACTACGGCAAGCTCAGCGGCGCCACCCGCGCCACCGACGAGTACCTGTCGGAGCTGAAGGACCAGCCGCTGCTGCATCGCATCGACACGCAGGGCCGCATCTTCGTCAAACCTGGTGGGAGGTAGAGATCCATGGTCGCTGTCATCGAATCGGCGGTGCGGCCGAGGTTCAGCCGGCGCGTTCGCGTCTTCGTGGACGACGGGGTCGTCCGGATCGAGGACGGCACATACCGGGCCGCCTTCCCGGCCCGTGGGGTCGCCCTGGCGGACGTGGAGCGCGTGGCGGCCGGGATGTCGCCGGCCGAGCTGGTCGACGGCGTGCGCGGCTGGCTGGGGTGCGACGAGGTCCAGGCGGTCACCGTCATCGAGCGGCTGTTCGGCACCGGGCTGCTCGTGGACCCGGACGCGGCCGGGCTGGCGTCGGTGCCGGGGTCGTACGTCGCCTGTCGTCTGGTGGACGTGTTCCGGCGCGAGTTCCCGAAGATCGTCTCCGGCTCGCCGCTGCTGAGCGCCCTGTCCGCCGGGCCGCGCCCCGGGCTGGCGCTGGGGTTCCTGCTGGAGACCTACTTCGTGGTCAGGACCGCCGCCTGGAGCGCCGAGCCGGTGTTCCGGCATCCCATGACGGAGACGCAGCGGGAGCTGCTGGAGGACTTCCGGGCGTCGGAGTCCGGCCATGGGGAGCTGCTGCTGAGCGGCTTCGGCGCCGCCGGGCTGGACCCCGGCCTGCTTCGCGCGAGCCGGGAGGCGACGGAGACCATGGCCTACAGCCACTCCTACGCCGCCTTCGCCTGGCAGGGGGTCGCGGAGTTCGCCGCGGCGCTGGTGCTGCCGGAGGTGCCGGTGGGCGGTGCGGCGAACGCCCGCGGGGGGATCGACGTGCTGGACCTGCTCCAGGGCGAGCACTCCGTCCCCGCGGCGCTGGTCGCCAAGTTCCGGGCGCACGACGACGAGGACGTCGAGGCCGACCACGGCGGGCTCCCGGGCCACCTGCTGTCGGATGAGGCCGTCCTCACCCCGGCCAAGGTGGACAAGCTCTTCACCGTCCTGCGGCAGATGATGGACCTGTACCGCGGCCACCTGGACGCGGTACACCGTCGATACGCGGGCTGGGAGCCCGCCTCGGCGCTGCCGGACAACGCTTCGCGGTTCGCATGACGGCAGCGTTCTACGAAGGTCTCATCGGGACCGTGTACGCCGCCGCGATCGCCGGCCAGCGGTTCGGCGAGGACACGGTGTTCACCCGGATCGTCGCCGAATCCGGCGGCACGGCGCTGGAGCTGGGCAGCGGCACCGGGCGCCTGCTGCTGCGGCTGCTGGGCGCCGGTCACGACGTGCACGGGCTGGAGATCTCCGAGCAGATGATCGCGACCTGCCTGGCCGAGGCCCGGCGCCTCGGCCTGCGCCCGACCGTCCACCGCGGCAGCTTCGCCCCCCTCGACCTCGATCCGGGCCACTACTCCGTCGTGTACTGCCCGCTGAACGCCTTCAGCTTCATCGTCGACGACGCGCTCGCGCTGGAGTCGGTGCGCAGTTATGCCGCCGCGCTCCGGCCGGGCGGCGTGCTGGCGCTGGCGGGCTCCGCCGGTGAGCCGCGGGCGCTGCGGGCCCCGGCGGGCTGGGTACGGCGCGATGACGTGCCGATCGGCGCGGGCCGGGTGGCGCAGGTCCGCGAACACAGGACCGTCCAGACCGGCGGATGCATGCGGATCGAGCGAGTCGTGCGGACAGTGGGGCCCGATGGAGAGGAGTATTCCACCGAGGAAGGGACGCAGCTCCGCCGGCTGCGACCGATCGCCGATCTGGCCGGCATGTTCGGCCGGTGCGGCTTCACCGGTCTGCGGGCGTTCGGCGGCGACGCGGACTACGTGCTCATCGGACGGAAGGAGCGGCCGGCGACATGAGGGGCCGTCACTCGGCCGCGAACGCGGTCTTCCTGGCCGCCGTGCTGGTGTCCTTGGTCGGCGACGAGATCGCGGCGATCGCCGTGCTGGTCAAGGTCGCAGGCGATCAGGTGTCACTGCTGGTCACGGCGTTGCTGGTGCTGCAACTGGCCCCGGCGGTGCTGCTGGCCCCGCTGGCCGGCCAGTTGCTGGACCGCCGGGACGCCGGGCGCGTGCTCGGCGGTGTCTCGCTCGTGCAGGCGGCCGTCGTCTTCGCCATGGGCGCCTGGCCGTCCACGCCGGTCCTGCTGGCGGGCACGGCGGTGGTCGGGGTGTGCGCGGCGGTCGCGACGCCGGCCGCCATCGTGCTGATGCCGCTGCTGGCGGGGCAGGCGTTCCCGGCGCGGGCCAACGCGCTGCTGGAGTTCGGGCGCTCCGCCTCGACGCTGATCGGGCCGATCATCGGTGGCGCCCTGGTCGCGGGCGCAGGCGTGCGGGCCGCCCTGTACGTGGACGCGGTCTCCTTCGCACTGGCCGGAGGCGCGATCCTGCTGTCGCGGGTGCACCGCCCGGTGCCGGAGGCCGGCGGCCCCTGGTGGAAGGGCGCGACGGACGGGCTGCGGTTCCTGTCCGGGCAGCCGAGCCTGCGCGCGGTGCTGCCGACCCTGATCTTCACCGTGTCGGCCAGCTCGATGGTCAGCGTGGCCATGGTGTTCTTCGTGCAGGGCCCCCTGGGGTCGGGGGGCGTGGTCCTGGGCGTCCTGACCGCGGCGTGGGGAACCGGGGCCCTGGCCGGCGCCGCTCTCGCCGCCCGCAGGGAGTGGCTCGTCCCCGAGCGTGCCGTGCAGGTCGGCGCCGCCGCCATGGGGCTGAGCATCCTGGCGTTCGGCGCGGTGGCCCTGGTGGGGGTCAGCGTCGTGGCGGCGCTGCTGGCGGGCGCCGCCAATGCCTACCAGAACGTCGCGATGCGTACGGCGGTGCAGATGCGCACCCCGGAGGAGCTGCGGGGCCGCGCCCACGCGGCGGCCGGGTCCGTGGTGAACTCCTTCTTCCTGGTCGGATACGTCCTGGGCGGGCTGTTCGCCGCCGCGCACGCACAGCTCACCTTCGTGGTCGCCGGGGCGGTGACCGTGGCCGCCGCGGGACTCGGTCTGGCGGTGGGGACCGTACGCGACGGCAGGGCGCCCGCGGACACGCTGCGGTGACGGCCGGCGCCGTCCGGGTGGTGCGGGGCAGCACCTGCGGCGTGGTCTGCGTGGCGGTCGGCCGCGGCTATCTCGACGACCCGGCGGCCTGTTCCGGGCTCGCCCACCTGTACGAGCACCTGTGGTTCGCCTGCGATCCGCCGGTGCCCGCGCTGGCCTGGGGTGAGACGCGTGAGCACGCGGTCCTGCTCTACCACGCCTGCCCGCCCGACGAGATAGGGGCGGTGGCCGGCGCCGTGGCACGCCGTCTCCGGGACGGCCTCAGCCCTTCGGCCCGGCAGGTGGCGGCGGCGCTGCGGACCATCGGGCTGGAGTGCCGTACCGGGCGGGAACGACGCCCCTACGGTTTCCCGCGTCATGACATCGCCCGCGCGCTGCGCCGCGACCCTGCCTTCGACCCGGTCGCGGTGGTGATCGACGGGCTGGACCTCCCCTCGCTCGCCGAGGAGATCGCCCGCTTCCCCGGCGGCCACCCCTCCGCCGTGTGCGCGGCCGGCCCCACCGGCTGCGACCTCGCCACGATGACGGTGGCGGCGGCCGATCGGCCGATGCTCCGGTTGGAGGGCAGGTGGGAGGTCGATTCCGACGGGGGCGCGGCGCAGGCGAGCGCCTGGGTGCTGCCCCGTACCGCGGAGGTCGCCGCCGCGGCGTGGATCACCGCTGAGCTGCTCGATCGCCGGCCCAGGAGCGCCGGGCTCAGATGGGTGTCCGGGCGTGTCGTCGCGCCCCGGGGGGTGTCCTCGCTGAGGGGTGGCTATCTCTACGGCGTGGCGTCCGGCGCGGCCCCGCCTCCGCTCTGCCTGCTGGAGGAGGTGGTGCTGCCGGCTCTGCGCGCCACGCCCGGGCAACTGGACCTGGCCCGGCAAGCGGTGCTGTCCACCCGGCTGGACGTCGCCGACCTGGCCGCGATCGACGCCCTGGATCTGCTGGAGGCCCAGGCGGGGGCGCGGCACGGGCACGAGGACGTGCTCGCCGCCGTCGAGCGGATCGACGCGGAGCGGCTCCGCCGGTTCGCCGACCTGCTCGGCTCGACCTCCCGCGCCGAGATTCGCACCCGACCGGCGAGGAGGTAGGCCATCGACCGTCACGCCGCGGACGACGGGACCGTCTGCAGCCTGGACCGCCAGGACGAGATCGGCGGCCTGCGATGTTTCGTCACCGCCGATGAGCGGCCCCGGCTGCACGCCCGCCTGGTGGGCACCGGCGGCCCCGCCGCGCAGTGCCTCCACGACGCCCTCGTGCTCCCCCGGGCGCGGGAGGTGCTGGCGCGGTACGGGGACGCGCGGGCGCTGACCGACCGCGGCCGGGTGGTGGGCATCGACCTCGCTCCCCTGACCACCGAACCGGCGCTCCTGTGGGAGGCGGCCACGGCCCTGTGGACGGTGGCGCGCGACACGGTCGGCGGGCTCAGGTGGGACGACGGGGTCGAACGCGCCCTCATGTCGGCGATCGCGGCCACCACGCGGACCCGGCACGGCCTGGGCGACCTGGCCGCCGCCTGCTCAGGAGGGGCCGGCGGCCGGGTGGGTGTGGCGGAGCTGACGGCCCGGCTCCTCCAGGACGCGCGTACGGAGCCGACGGTCCCCCGTGTCGTCCTCACCGTGGCGCATCCCCAGCCGTGCGTGCCCGCCTCCTCCCCCGCCGGGATGCCCCTGCGGATCCCGCGCGGCGTACGGCCGGCCGCCCGGCTGGAGGTCGAGTCGCCCCACGCCGACCTCGCATACGTGCGACTGTGCCGCGCGGTCCCCGCCGTGAGCACCGTGCGCGAACTGGCCGCGGTCCTGATCGCGAACCAGGCGTGGTTCGGCCCCTACCATTCGGTCGTGGACGGCCTCATCCGGTTCCAGGAGGGCGTGAGCTACCTGTGGGACTGCGTGCTGGACCTGGTCCGAGGCGAGTTCGCCATGCTGGCCGCCCCTGACCCGGCGGACGTCGATCACGTGATCTCCGTCGTGCGCGCGGCCCACGCCGCCCCCGGGCCGCTGTCTCCCGAGCGGGTCGGCACGGCCCGGCGCGTCGTGCGCACCCGGATCCTGCGGCGCCTCGGCACGGCCGAGCACGTGCTGCCCCTGCAGTCGGAGGCGCAGCGGGCCGGCCTGCCGCCCTCGTTCGTGGCGTCCCTGCTGGCCGCTCTGCGCGAGGTGACCGATGTGGAGGCCGCGCTGGCGCTGCCGGCGGTGGCCGCGGAGCCGGTGTCCGTGACCGTGATCGTCCCCGCTGTCAGGTGAGGCCGGCCGGGTCGGCGCCGCCCATGCGGTCGACGGCTCCGGCGAGGTAGGCGACGTCGAGCACCGCCCTGCTCTCGCGGTCGAGATCGTGCCGCCGGAGGTCCAGGACCTCTTCGGCGCGCAGCGACGCCAGCTCGGTGAGCAGCCGGACCGTCGGGTCCCGGTGCGGGAGCCGGAACGAGCGTCCGTTGGCCGCCACGATGAGCCGGGCCTGGTCCGCGGCGTCGGCCGCCCAGGAGATCGGGGCGCTCTGCAGCGCGACCAGCTCGTGCCTCTTCCAGTCGGGCGGCTCACGGCGGCCGAGATCGGGCAGGATCTCGAAGTTCGCGGTGCTGTGGCGGGCCAGGCTCCACTCGTGCACGGCCGAGGTCGCGCGCTCGGCCGCCGCTCGCCCGAAGCCCAGGCCGTCGCCGCCGAGCTCCTGTTCGGAGGAGACCCAGCGGGAGTCTCCCGCGCCGACCCCCGCCCTGGCGAAGGCGCCGGCCCACACCGGCGTCAGGTCGCGGTAGCGGTGGGCGGCCAGGTGCAGGCTGAGCGACGGCCGCCCGTCCGACTCGGCGCAGTGCCAGTAGGAGGCCGGCCAGTAGAGGACCTCTCCGGGGCGGCCGACCAGCCGCAGGGGCGCCACGTCCACATCCCGTGGATCGATCTTGAGCGCGACGTGGTTGCGCAGCGGGTCGGGGTCCGGCGGCGCCCACTCCGACAGCGCTTCGTACGGCCACAGGAGCATCGTCTTCACGCCTTCCACCACGTACAGGAAGACCTCCGCGGTGTCCTTGTGCACCTGGGTGGGGCCGGTGGAGTAGGAGCCGGCCACGATGAAACAGTCGGAGATCCCGGCGGGCAGGCCCGCGCCGGTCTCCCGCAGGCCGACGAACAGCTCGCGGGCGTGGCGGTACAGCTCGGGAGAGGTCGCTTGCGCGGAGTTGACCACGAAGCTCCAGTCTTTGCCGAGTTCGCGCGAGACCCTGGCGGCGTAGGCCGGGAAGTCGTGCTCCGCCGCGTCGGGGAGATGGGCGTCGTGCTCGGCCGGAGCCGGCGGCGGGGTGAAGAGTTTGACGTCGTCGAGGCGGCGGTGGGTCCCGGCGCGGACTTCGGCGCCGATCCGGGCGAACATTCCGAACACGTCCAGCGGCCGTACGTCGCCGAGCCCGCGCACCCGGCACGGCCGCCGCGTCCACACGCTGGAGAACTCCGCCGCGTCGACTTCCGGCGGGCCGGTCACGGGGCCGCCGGGGCGTGTCGTCCGGCCGAATGCACGTCCTTTTCGGTAACGGTCTTCGGATGACGGTTAAGGTCGGCGGCCGAAATCGCAAAAGGGCTGTTATCGGCAATTATCGGCAGAATGGCCGGGCCATCCGGCAGTGCGCGCAAGAAATTCGCAGCAGCGGGGGTAGGCACCTCATCACCCTAAGCCAGAAGTGGTCAAGAAGGTAGTCATCGCCTATTGATCCCGCGCGCGCTCCTGATACTGTCCCGTTTGTGGAAGCCTGGGCGTTGGATCGAATCGAGGAAGTCACGGCCCCCTACCACGACTGGCAGCCTGACGATGTGGCTGTGCTGGGAGTAGACATCGAACTGCGCGTCGGTGCCAACGGGGTCGACATACTCCGCTCCGGATCCGGGGCGGGGCGGATGAATGGCTCAGCGTGGTCGGTGGAGTTCGCGCGACATTTGCAGAAATCCTCCCGTATGCCGGTCGGCGAGCTCGCGAACGAACTGGGCGTTCCGTTCGAGCGCCTGGCTCAGGCGCTTCTCATGCTCGAACGGGTCGGGGTGATTCGTACGGAGCTGGCCGAACGCTGCGCGCATGGAGCCGTCGATGAATGAGACCTCGTCCGTGGTCGAAGCCGACCCGTTCGCCCCGAAGGTCTTCGACGACGCCCTGCCGCCCAGCCTGCTGGCGGCGCTCATCTCGGCGGCCGGCGAGATGCCGCACCGGACGGTCTCGTTCTGGACCGACCTGCGCGCCACCGAGCCACCGCTGATCGCCGCCGTCTTCAGCCATCTCCGTGCCCTGGTCGACCTTCCGGGCCTCGACGCGGACGAGGCCGGGGTGGAGTGGTGGGTGCGCCGCGCACCGGCCTATCACTTCCAGTCGTGGCACGTGGACAAGGACGAGGCGCTGTTCATGAGCGAGCAGGTCGTCCGGTGCCCGGCCGCCGCGACGATCCTCTACCTCGGCGACGCCGGTGGGCCCACCATCGTGTCCTCCCAGGTCTGCGCTCAGGACGGATCCCGCCTGGTCCCCCGCCGGCTGGAGCGCGCCTGGACCGTCGAGCCCCACCTCAACCGGTTCGTGGTGTGCCGCGGGGACGCCGCGCACGCCGTGCTGCCCAGCCGCGACCACGGGCAGCGGGTGCGCACCAGCATGCCGATCAACTGGTGGCCGAGCCCCACGGCCCGGAACGCCCGGCTGGGCGCTGAGGTCACGGATCACCCGGCGGTCGTCGAGCGGATGGTGCGGGAGCCGCCGCCCGAGGCGTCCGCGTGGTCGCCGACCAGGGTCGCGCCCCGGCGGTGGCACGCGTCAGAGCTGCCACGGCCGATCGAGCAGCGCTGGCCCACCTGGTCTCCGGCGCCCCCTGCCTGATCGGGTCGCTATCGCCGCCCGCCGAACTCCCAGGTGTGCACCTCGATGTCGGCGTAGCGGCCGGCGGTCAGGATGGCGCGTGCGGTGTCGGGGTCCGGGGCCCGCAGCAGCGCCGCCGTACCCAGCCAGGCGGCGCCGTCGTCGGACAGCAGCGGCCCGTACGCGATCAGCTCGTCCCGGCCGGGCGGCACGGCGAGGTCGGCGGCCTGCCCCTCGCCGAGGCCGAGCACCAGGTAGCGATGGCCATCGGTGCGGCCACCGGGGAAATCCCACATGGTGCGCCCCAGCGTGTTGCGCCAACGTCGCAGCAGCACGTCCCGGTATGCGCCGGCCTGGTAGTTCGGCTCGTCGAAGGCGAACGCCCGGGCGGCGGCGGGATCGGGCAGGTCGACGATGTGCACGCTGCCGGTGGGGGTGTCGCCGTCGTCGGCGAGGGTCGGGCCCCGGGCGATCAACTCCTTCGCGTAACGGTCCATGTACGACCAATGCTCTTCCACCAGTTCGTAGCGCAACGTCACGGAGCCGGGCCGGTCACGGTGGTAACAGAAGAACTCCATGCCCCCAGTCTTCACCCGTGCCGCCCCCGGCGAGCCGCCGAGCGCGATCTTCCCAGGGGGATCTGCAACATGCCGAAAGGAGCCGGACACTTACCTAGGTGTCCGCACCTTCCGCAAGGAGACTCTGTGACACACCGAGATCGCTTCGAAGCGGTCTATGACGCTTACTATCCGGCGATACGCCAATATGCCGCCCGCCGTACCGGCTCGCCCGACGACACCGCCGACGTCATCTCCGAGACGTTCCTCACCGCCTGGCGGCGCATCGGCGACGTGCCCGAGGGTGAGCGGGCGCTGCTCTGGTTGTACGGGGTGGCCCGCCGGGTGCTGGCCAACCAGCAGCGCGGCGCCTCGCGCAGGGCCGTGCTCACCGAACGGCTCCGTGACGAACTGGCCGCCGACCGGCCGGTCAGACCGGTCGATCTGGACCATGTCCGGGCCGCCTTCGACGAACTGCCCGTACGCGACCGCGAAATCCTGGCGCTGGCCTGCTGGGAGGGCCTGACCGGCGAGCAGATCGCCAAGGTCGTGGGATGTACGGCCATCGCCGCCCGCACCCGGCTGCACCGGGCGCGCAAGCGGCTGACTGCGGCGCTGGAGCGTCAGACGTCCTTGACGATCGCGATGGGGGAAGCATGAGCGACATCGACAACCTGGTACGGGCGATCGACCCGGCACCGCACACGCCGGATCAGGGGCCCGGCGCGCGCGCACTGCGTGAGGCGATCATGGCGACCGAGACGGGCGAGCCCCGCACGGCCCGGCGGCGCCTGCCCTGGCGGGCCGGTGCGGTCGGGGTCGTCGCCGCCGCGGCCATGACGGCGCTCTTCCTCGGCCAGGGCGTCCACACCGCGGCGCCCACGCCCACTCCCGCGCCCGGCGTCACCTCCTTGTCAGGCGCCTCGATCCTGCTGGCCGCCGCGACCAAGGCCGAGGCCGCCCCCGGAGGGGCTTACTGGCACATCAAGCAGCAGTACACGGCGCGGAGAGCGTGGCCGTTCAGCAAGAACGACATCGTCTACCGCCTGGAGACCTCCGACCTCTCGGAGCAGTGGGTGGCCAAGGACGGTCGAGGCTGGCTCGGCCGCAGGCAGTTGGCCGCCCGCCCGCTGGACCTGGAAGCCTGGCGCCGGGACGGCTCGCCGACCGAATGGATGATGGGGCTGGACGGCGGCGTCTACTCCACCTCGCCCGGCGAGGGCACGCTCATCCCGCTCAAGGGGAAGCAGAAGCTCTACTGGAGTGCCATGCCCCTGACCCTGAAGGAGGTCGAGGCGCTGCCCGCCGATCCTGAGGCGCTGAAGAAGCGGGCCGCCGAGGCGATCCTCAGCGATCGGGACTTCGCCGGTTCGGTGACGGACGGCCTGCCGTCCACGCTGGCCGACCTCCTGTACCGGCTGCCCGCCTCCCCGCAGGTGCGCGGCGCCGCCTACCAGGCGCTGGCGACGCTGCCCGCGGTGCGCGTCGAAGGCCGGGCCACCGATCCGCTGGGGCGGCCGGGCGTCGCCGTGACCTTCCCGATCCAGTCGGGCGGGCCCGCCCGGACCAGGCTGATCATCGACCCCGGCACCTCCAAGGTGCTGGCCGTGGACACGATCGGCGTACCGAGGAAGGAAGGCGGCGTCGTCGGAGTGGTGCTGGAGTCCGGCTGGACCGACGCAGAGCCCTCCCCGCCCTCGACCGAGTGACGGCCGAGGACGGGGCGCGCCGGATCACGCCGTGGGGGCCGGCGTGCGGACCCGTCCCACCAGCAGGCTGAGCAGCAGCACCGCGATGACGAGGGACGCCAGGGCGAAGCGGAGCCCGAGCAGGCCGCTCAAGGCGCCCATCAGCGCCGGCGCGGCGATCGACGCGCCCGGCATCTGCCCGATCTCCACCATCGAGACGCCCTCGCTCGGAGACAGACCCTCCTGATCGCCGGCCAGGGTGTAGAGGCTCGGATTCACCCCGGCCGTCCCTGTCGCGAGCAGGACGAATCCGATGATCGCCGCCACTGGACCGCCGACCAGCAGACAGGCGCCGAACCCCACCGCCGCGAACACGGTGGACATCCGCATCGTGCGGGCGATGCCCAGACGCGCCGTGAGCCGATCCACCGCCAGAAACGCCGCCAGGGTGCCGGCGCTGGCGGCGACGGTGTAGGAGATCCCGCCGGCGACGGAACCCGCGCCCATCGTGTCGGACACGTAGATGGCGTTCCAGAGGATCGCCGCCTCGGACACGTACCCCGACAGGAAGGCCATGGCGGTGATCGGCAGCATCCGGCGGTGAAATCTCCTCCGGAGCGACGCCCGGAGCGACGTCCGGAGCGTCCCGGCCGGCTGCCCGCCCTCCTCGGGCAGCCATCGGGTCGTCGCCGCCAGGCACAGCCCGAGCAGCGCGCTCATGACGGCGAACTGAACCCACGGCCGTACCTCCAGCGCCGCCGCCACGGTGCCGGCCGCCCCGCCGACCAGCGTCCCGATGCCGAAGCAGGCGTCGAAGTTGCCCATGAGGGGCCTGCGGTAACGGCGCTGCACCTCGAGTGCGAGGGCGCCCATGGGGATGGCCATGACGTTGGCGACCAGCGCCCATGTCGTCAGGCCGAGCACCACGCCCGCGAAGCCGGTCGACAACGCCATCAACGGCACCGTCAGCAGGACGAGGCCCGATCCGAGGACGGCGAGCAGACGGTTACCGACCCGTCCCGCCAGCAGCACGACCATGCAGAGCCCGATGATGTTGCCGATGCCCGGCACGGTGTTCGCCAACCCCCAGAGGGCGTCGTCCGCGCCCACCTGTCGGCGGACGTCGGGCACCCGGGCGGCCCACCCGCCGATGGGCATGCTCATGATCACGTAGAGCAGGGCGACGGATAGGCGCGCCCGCCGGCTTTCGCGCCGTTCAAGCCGCATCGGTATCGCGTCGCCCGTCTCTCGCGGAATCTCCTCCGAAACGCTACGAACGGCCGGAGCGGCCCGTCAACCCCGGGTGAGCAGGCTTCTCGGCCTCGAGCCGAAGGGCCGGCCCCGGACGTGGGTACACCCGGTGAGGGGGCGGGCCCTGCCGGAGCCGGTTCGATCACGCCTCCCGCTCAGACGGCCGACCACCAGGAAGAGAGCCACCGATGGCCGACACGAACCTTGTTCTCATCGCCGGGGTCGGTGACGTCGGCCGCGCGGTCCTCGGCCGGCTGCGCGGGCAGGACGTGCCGGTGCGCGCGATGGTCCGCCACGACGGTGATCGTGCGGCTGAGCTGCGTACGCTCGGCGCGGACGTGGTCGTCGGCGATCTGACCCGGCCCGAGACCGTCGCTGCCGCGCTGGAGGGCGTCGGGCGGATGTACTTCGCGATGCCGGTGTCGCCGGACCATCTGCTGGCGGCGACCGTTGTGGCCACCGTGGCGCGGGAGTACGGGGGGCTGACCGGGCTGGTCGACATGTCGCAGATGACGGTGTCGCAGATGACGGCCACCAGCACCACGGAGTCGCACCAGCAGCGGCTGCACTGGCTGGCGGAGCAGGTGTTCGACTGGTCGGGCCTGCCGATGGTGCACATCCGGCCGACGTCGTTCCTGGACAATCCGCTGTTCACCACGCTGGCGGCGCGATCGATCCGGGAGAACGGCACGATCGCGCTGCCGTTCGGCACCGGGCGCACGTCGCCGGTCGCCGTGGACGACGTCGCCCGGGTGGTCGCCACCGTGCTCGGCGATCCGGCTCCGCACGTCGGGCACGTCTACGAGCTGACCGGGCCGCGTACGGTCGACATGACGGAGATGGCCGAGGAGTTCTCGCGGGCGCTGGGGCGGCAGGTGTCCTATGTGGACGTGCCGCTGGACCGGTGGCGGGCCGAGGTGCTCGCGAAGGCGGGCCTGCCGCCGCACACCGAACAGCACATCGCCACCATGGCCCGGTTGCACCGCGAGAACCGCTACGACCGCGCCTCCTACGACGTCGAACGGGTGACCGGCGTGCCCGCCCAGACGGTCGAGGCGTTCGTGGCCGCTCGCCGCGACTTCTACCTGGGCTGATCAGCCCAGCGCGTGGTCGAGGTTGAAGGCCGCGCTGATGAGCGCGAGGTGGGTGAAGGCCTGCGGGAAGTTGCCGAGCTGCTCTCCGGTGTGCCCGATCTCCTCGGCGTACAGGCCCAGGTGGTTGGCGTAGGTCAGCATCTTCTCGAAGGCCAGGCGGGCGTCGTCGAGGCGGCCGGCGCGGGCGAGGGCCTCGACGTACCAGAACGAGCAGATCGAGAACGTGCCTTCCGGGCCCTGCAGTCCGTCGGGGCTGGCCTCGGGGTCGTAGCGGTAGACCAGCGAGTCCGAGACCAGGCTGCCGCTGAGCGCCTCGAGGGTGCACAGCCACTTGGGGTCGCTGGGCGACAGGAACTTGGCCAGCGGCATCATCAGGACGGACGCGTCGAGGACGTCGTCGCCGAAGTGCTGGACGAACGCCTGCAGCCGGTCCGACCACCCATGCCGGATGATGTCGCGGTAGATCGTGTCGCGGGCCTGCCGCCAGCGCGGAATGTCGGCGGGCAGGCCGCGCTGGGCGGCCACGCGCATGGCGCGTTCGATGGCCACCCAGCACATCAGGCGCGAGTAGACGAAGTCCTTGCGTCCGCCCCGGGTCTCCCAGATCCCCTCGTCGGGCTGGTTCCAGTTGTCGCAGACCCAGTCGACCAGCGTGCACACCTCTTCCCAGCGGTCGCTGGAGATGGGGGTGCCCCACTTGTTGTAGAGGTAGATGGAGTCGACGAGCGCTCCGTAGATGTCCAGTTGGAGCTGGTCGACGGCGGCGTTGCCCACCCGTACGGGGGCGGATCCCCGGTAGCCCTCCAGGTGGGCCAGTTCGAATTCGGGCAGGTCGCTGCGGCCGTCGATGCCGTACATGATCTGCAAGGGGCCCGTGCCGCGGTTGTCGTCGAGCCCGACGTGTTTGGACAGGAAGCCCATGAACGCCTCGGCCTCCTCCGTGAAGCCGAGCCTGAGCAGGGCGTACACGCAGAAGGCGGCGTCGCGCACCCATACGTAGCGGTAGTCCCAGTTGCGTACGCCGCCGATCTGCTCGGGCAGGCTGGTGGTGGGGGCGGCGACGATCCCGCCGGTCGGTGCGTACGTGAGCAGCTTGAGCGTGAGGGCCGAGCGGTGCACGACCTCCCGCCACCGGCCCCGGTAGCGGGAGGCGGACAGCCATTTCCGCCAGAACCGCACCGTGGCGGCGAACTCCTCCTCCGCCTCCTCGATCGGGCAGCCCCGGAACTCGACCCCCGCGCCGACACGGTCGAGGGCGAGCACCGCGTGCTCCCCCTCCCGCAGGTCGAACCGGCTCCAGGCGTCGCGCCCGTCGGTCTCCACGGGCACGCTGGCGGACAGGGCGAGGCAGAGCGACTCCGACTCGAACATCGTCCGCGACCCGTCCTGATGGACCGTGTGGGGTTGCCGGGCGTAGTCGAACCGGGGCGCCACGCGGGCGTAGAACGGCATCGTGCCGCGGACGCAGGTGATCCGGCGGATCAGCCGGTGCCGGTCGGCCTCCAGCCGGTCGTCGGCGATCGGCATGAAGTCCTGGATCTCGCCGACCCCGTCGTCGGCGAAGAAGCGGGTGATCAGGACGTTGGTGTCGGGGAAGTAGAACTGCTTGGTGGTCGCCGGTGTGTCGGCGAAGAGCTGGAACGAGCCGCCCTTGTCGGCGTCGAGGATCGAGCCGAAGACGCTGGGCGAGTCGAAGCGTGGGCAGCAGTACCAGTCGATCGTGCCGTTGGTGCCCACCAGCGCGACGGTCCGCAGGTCACCGATCAGCCCGTGCTCGCCGATCGGCAGGTAGCGGGAGTCCTCGCGAGCCGTGGTCGTCGCATCGGCGTTTTCTGCCTGCATGTTCTCAAAATAGGCGGCGGGCTCGGATTCGGGGTGCTGGAGTGCGTCAAGGAGCCACAGATCTTCTTGACCCTGTTCAGCGTGATCAGGCATTTTACGCTGGGCGGCGGCGCTCCCACGACGGTGTACGAGACAGCGCACGGCATCCCGGTCACTATGGGGGCAGGCGGAGCCCGCGCCGTGACATGGGCCGGGTGACCGCCATCGTGATCCGAAGGAGGCGGCAGCATGAAGGTGCGGGTCGACCCGGAGCTGTGCCAGGGACACACGCTCTGCAACATGATCGCCCCCGACGTGTTCGAGCTCGACGAGATCGACGGCCACTCCTCGGTCGTGAACGAGAACGTCCCCGCCGAGGAGGAGGCCCGGGTGGCCGAGGCCGTCACGTCCTGTCCGGAACGGGCGATATCTGCTTTCTGACCAGGTACCGACAAGGAGGACGACGCCGTGAGCGAGGACGAGCGCGAACGCAACCGGTACCACTTCGATCGGCACACCCCCGAATACCGCCGCCGGTTCGCGTCCATCACCCAGGAGATGCACGCCAGGTGCCCCATCGCCTGGAGCGACGCCTACGACGGCCACTGGGTGGCCGCGGGTAACCAAGAGGTGTTCGAGCTGGCCCGCCGCGCCGACCTGCTGTCCAACGACCACGACGTCAAGGGCGAGCGGCGCGGCTACCGGGGCATCACGATCCCGACACCCGAGGCGTTCGGCAGAGCCGGCTTCCTGGAGATGGACCCGCCCGAGCAGCGTCACTACCGCCAGGCGCTCAACCCGTACCTGTCGCCGGCCGCGGTCGGCCGCTGGCTGCCGTTCGTGGACGAGGTGACCCGCGCCTGCCTGGACGAGAGGATCGAGGAGGGGCGCATCGACTTCGTCGACGACCTGGCCAATGTCGTGCCCGCCGTCCTCACGCTGGCCATGATGGGCATCCCCCTGAAGAAGTGGACGACCTACAACGAGCCCGTGCACGCCGCGGTCTACACCCCGCCCGACTCGCCCGACTCGCCGCGGATCGCCCATCTGCACATGGAGATGGTTATGGACCTCATCTCCGAGCTGGAACAGATCCGCGCCGACCCGCGTCCCGGCCTGATCGACGCACTCGTCCGGGCCGACATCGGCGGCCGGCCCCCGGTGTTCGAGGACCTCGTCGGATCGCTGGTCCTGATCATCGGCGGCGGCTTCGACACCACCACGGCCCTGACCGCGCACGCGCTCGAATGGCTCTCCGAGCACCCCGGCCAGCGCGCGCGCCTCAGCCGCGAACGCGACGCCCTGCTCGACTCCGCGACCGAGGAGTTCCTGCGCTTCTTCACCCCGGCGCCGGGCGACGGGCGCACGTTCTCCGCCGACTGCGAGATCGCCGGCACCCGCTTCAAGGAAGGCGAACGCCTCTGGCTGTCGTGGGCGATGGCCAACCGGGACGCCACGGTCTTCCCCGAGCCGGACACCCTCGACCTGGCTCGCACCGGCAACCGACACAGCAGCTTCGGGCTGGGCATCCACCGCTGCATCGGCTCGAACGTGGCCCGCGCCGTGTTCAAGCGCATGCTGCTGCAGGTGCTCGATCGTCTGCCCGGCTACCGGTGCGAGCCCGGCGGCGCGGTCCCCTACGACACCATCGGCGTCATCAACGGCATGCGCCACCTGCCGGCCACCTTCACCCCGGGCCCCAGGCTCGGACCCGGGCTCGACGAGACCCTGGACGCGCTGCAGCGGGTCTGCGACGAGCAACGGCTCGCCGAGCCGGTCACGGTCCGCAAGTCGGCGGCGAAGATCGAACGGTGAGGCCGCGCCCCGGATCGCGCCTTCGGACAGCCGGGTCTACAGCATGTTCCTGATCGGCCCCGGCATGTCCGGAACGGGCTGCACGAGCAGCTCGTCCACGTCCGCCTGGGTCAGCAGGCGCGTCTCCAGCAGGGTCGCGAAGCACTCGTGCCAGTCCCGCCGGGCCTCGGCGTGCCGTCCCAGGGCGTACAGGGTCTGGCCGGACCACCAGGCGGTCACGGCGTAGCCGATGCGGTAGCCGACTTCGCGCAGGAGCGTCAGCGCCACCTGGTAGGCGTCGGCCGCCTCGGCGAGACGCCCGGCGTGCATGTAGGCACGGCCCAGGCTCGACCGGGACGACCCCTCCCCGTACAGAGTGCCGCTCCACTCCGCGACGGCCACCCTCGCCTGCGCTATGGCCTCCTCGGACCGGCCCTGCCGGTAGAGCACGTGCACACGGTTGTTGAGGATGGCGCCCCGCGCGTAGCGGTCATCGATCTCCTCGGCGATGTCGAGGGCTCGTGCGAGGTTGGCGACGGCGAGATCGAGCCGCCCGAGCATGGTGTAGATGATGCCGAGGTTGTTGAAGGAGCCTATCCTCCGGTGCGGCAGGGCGGCCTTGTCCCAGCACGCGGCGGCCCGTTCCAGGTGCTCGATCGCCTGGTCGTGGCGTCCCTGGTCGCGGTAGACCCAGCCCAGGTAGCTCTCCGCCTGCGCCTGCCCGGCCCAGTCCCCGCACCGCGCGGCCACCTCGATCGCGTTCCGGTGGACGTCGGCCAGGTGGGTGACCCAGCCGCGGTAGTTGAACGGCATGTGCAGCCCGATCGCCAGTCCGACGGCGGTGCCCGGGTCGGCGGACTCGACCGCCTGGCGGGCCACGGCCAGGAGGTTGTCACGCTCGGTCTCGGTCCATGCGCCGACCTCCCGCGCGCCGGCGAACGCGACGCCGGGCCGCTCGGCCACGTACTCGGGCTCCGGCTCCTGGGCGTGCACGAGCCGTGTGGCGGTGTTGACCGAGGCCAGGTAGTGGTGGAGCCCCCGGCGGAGCGCGGCCGCGCGCTCCGCCGGGGGCAGCTCGAGGGCGGCCTGCTCCCTGGCGTACAGGCGGATGAGGTCGTGGAAGTGGTACCGGCCGTGCCCCGCGGACTCCAGGAGCCGGGCGCCGCGGAGCCGTTCGAGGGCCGCCTCCGCCCGCGCCTCGGGCCAGCCGGCCAGGGCGGCCGTCGCGGCCGGGGTGTGGGCCGGTGTGTCGAGCAGGCCGAGGAGCAGCAGGACGTGCGCGGCGTCGTGGCCGCTCGGCTCCTCGCGCAGGTGCCGGTGGCTGACCGCGATGCTGGCGCGTACGGCCAGGTCCGCGTGTCGCAGGGTGTCCAGGCGCCGGGCGGCGTCGGTGAGACGGTCGGCGAGGTCGGACGGCCGCCAGTCGGGCCGCGCGGCGAGGCGGGCGCCAGCGATCCGGATGGCCAGGGGGAGGCCGCCGGACAACTCGGCGATCTTCGCGGCGGCCGCCGGCTCGCGCTGGACGCGGCCCGGGCCCGCGATCCTGGCGAGCAGGGTGACGGCATCGCCGTCGTCGAGCCCGGCCAGGTGCAGGTGGCGGGTGCCGTCGAGCGTGATCAGGGCGTCGCGGGTGGTGACGACGGCCCGGCAGCCCGCGCCGGCCGGAATGAGCGGCCGCACCTGGTGGGCGTCGAGCGCGTTGTCGAGGATGACGAGCAGGTTGCCCGCCGCGGTGAGCGACCGGTAGCGGGCGACCGCCCCTTCGAGATCGGCCGGTACGGCGGAGCCGTCCAGCCCCAGCGAGCGCAGCAGATGGCCCAGGGCGTCCAGAGCCGGCAGCGGCCGGAGCCCCGGAGTGGCGCCGTTCAGGTTGACGTAGATGACGCCGTCGCGGAACCGCCCGGCCATGGCGTGTGCGACGTGGAGGGCGAGCGCCGACTTGCCCACGCCGCCCGGCCCGTCGATGACGGCCACGCCCGCGCGCAGCACCGCCTCGCGCAGCCAGTTCACCTCCTCGTGACGGGCGGTGAACGAACGGGTGTCGGCGGGCAGCTCGGCGGGGACGATCGTGCTGGACTGCGCGGGGGTGATGAGCTCGAGCACGGGATCTCTGGTGAGGATGGCGTGCTGCAGGCGGCGCATCCGCGTGCCCGGCTCGACGCCGAGCTCCGCCATCATGAGGGTGCGGCCCTCCTGGAAGACCGCGAGCGCCTCGGACGGCCTGGCCGCGCGGTAGAGCGCCAGCATCAACTGGACGCGCGCGCCCTCGCGCAGGGGGTGGGCCTGCACGTGCGGGATGAGGTCGATCACCGCCGCGTGGTGGTCCCCGGCCGCCAGGCGCAGGTCGATGTGGTCCTCGAAGACCGCCAGGCGCTCCTCCTCCAGGCGGCTGGCCTCGATCTGCGCCCACGGGTCGACCAGCTCGGTCAGGGCGCGCCCCCGCCACAGGGCCAGCGCCCGCCGGAACAGCCCGTCGGCCGTGCCCGGCTCGCGGCGCTCGCGCGCCATCCGCGCCCGGCCGGCCAGCAGCGTGAAGCTGTGCGCGTCGACCCGGTCGCGGGGCAGGTCGAGCAGGTAGCCGCGCGGCACGGTCGTGATGACGCCGGGAGGGAGCACGGTACGCAGCTTCGACACCACGATGTGGAGCTGCTTGCCGGCCGTGGCCGCCGAGGTCTGCCCCCAGACGTCGGTGACGAGCTGGCGTGCGGTGACGGGCCGGCCGGCGTCGACCGCCAGCCGGGTCAGGAGGGCGACACGGCGGCGGCCCGCCAGGCGTACCGGCCGCCCGTCCGCCTTGATCTCCCAAGGTCCGAGGAACCCGATTTCCAGTGTCATCAGGATGAGAAGCGTACGGAGGGGAGGTATGTCGCCGGTATGCACCGTTCCGCGGTGAGACGCGGCGCGGCGCTGACCGCGAGCCGGGCTACCACTCCGATCCTCCGCAGACCGGCTGGCCGCGGCGTCCCCACAGGGAGCCGTCCACACCGGGTTCGATCATGACGTGGGCGGTCCTGTCCGTGGTCAGGTAGTGACGGGACGCGCGGCGGGTGGCTTTGGCGCGGACCGGTTCGGGCACCTGGAGGGCGGCCTGCTCGCGGGCATAGAGGCGGATCAGGTCGGGCATGCGGTACCGGCCCGGCCCGGCGGGCTCGAGAAGGCGGGCGTCCACGAGGTGGTTGAGCGCGGTTTCGGCGCGGTGTTCCGGCCAGTCGGTGAGAGCGGACGCGGCGGGCACCGTGTGAGTGGCGGTTTCCAGCAGGCCGAGCAGGAGGAACGTGTGGGCGGCGTCGTGACCCGCGGGCTCTCCCGGAAGGTGCTGCAGGCCGACCGCGATGCTGTCGCGGATCGCCAGGTCGGCGTGTTCGAGGGCGTCGAGGCGGCGGCCGGGGTCGGCGAGCTGGTCGGCCAGGTGGGCCAGCGTCCGATCGGGCTGGGCGGCCAGGCGCGCCGCCGCGATGCGCAGCGCGAGCGGAAGGCC
Source organism: Nonomuraea sp. NPDC050643 (assembly GCF_040654715.1). NCBI lineage: Bacteria > Bacillati > Actinomycetota > Actinomycetes > Streptosporangiales > Streptosporangiaceae > Nonomuraea > Nonomuraea sp. NPDC050643. The sequence continues at coordinate 153,671 of NZ_JBFAIM010000011.1, forward strand.
GCCGCACTGCCGGACGATCTTCCGGGCCGCATCCGGTTCGGCGCGGACCCGGCCGGAATCCGCGATACGGGCGAACAGCGCGGCGGCGTCGGCCGGGTCGAGCCCGGTCAGGCGCAGATGGCTGGTGCTGTCGAGCGAGGCCATGATCTGGCGGCTGGTGACGATGACCGCGCACGAGGGCCCGGCCGGAAGAAGCGGCCGGACCTGGCTCGCGTCGAGCGCGTCGTCGAGGACGACGAGCAGTTTGCGCGTCGAGGTGAGCGATCGGTAGCGGGCGGCGGCCTCGTCCAGGGTGGCCGGTACGGCGGCGCCGTCGAGCCCGAGCGAGCGCAGCAGCCGGCTCAGGGCCTCGTACGGCGTCAGCGGTTGGAGCCCGGCGGTGGCGGCGCGCAGATCGACGTAGAGAACGCCGTCGGCGAAGCGATCGGCGACGGCGTGGGCGGCGTGAACGGCCAGCGCGGACTTGCCGGCCCCGCCGGGACCGTGGACCGCGGCGACGGCCGGCAGTCCGGGCACCACGTCGGTGAGCGTCCGGTGCAGCCAGGCGAGTTCCGTGGCACGGGCGGTGAAGAAGCGGGTGTCGGCCGGCAGTTCGATCGGGATGACGGGCTTGGCGAGCGTGGTTCGCCGCGCGGGAGAGGCGAGGTCGAGTGCGGGATCCCGCCGGAGCACCGCCTGCTGCAGCCGGCACAGCGCCGCTCCGGGTTCGATGCCCAGCTCGTCGATCATGACGCGGCGCGTCTCCTGGTACACCGCGAGAGCCTCGGCGGACCGGGCCGCCCGATACAGCGCCAGCATCAACTGGGCGCGCGGACGTTCCCGCAGCGGGTGGTCCTCGGCATGGGCGGCGAGCACCGGCACCGCCGCGTGGTGATCGCCGGCGGCCAGGCGCAGGTCGATGTGGTCCTCCAGCGTGGTCAGGTGCTCCTCCTCCAGCCGGGCGGCCTCGACGAGGGCCCAGGAGGTGGTCATGCCGGCCAGCGCGTCGCCCCGCCACAGGGCCAGGGCCCGCTGGAACAGCTCGCCGGCCCTCGTGAGCTCGCCTTGGGCCCGCGCGGCACGTGCCCGGCGTCCCAGGAGCGTGAACAGGTGGACGTCGACGCGCTCGGGCGCGAGGTTCAACTGGTACCCGCCGGAGACGGTCGCGATGACATCGGGGGTGAGCATGGTACGCAGCTTCGACACCACGATGTGCAGTTGCTTGCCCGCTGTCGTGGGTGTGCCCTGGTCCCACACCTGGGCGATGAGGTCCTCCGCCGCCACCGGCTGGCCGGCGCTCAGCGCCAGCCTGGCCAGCACCCCGACCCGCCGCTCACCGGTCAGCCGCACCGGCTCACCGTCGGCCACGGTCTCCCATGGCCCCAGCATCCTGATCTCCAGTTCCATCGGAGCCCTCCTTGTCATCGGGACAGCCGACGCGAATGAGAGGACGGCTCGGGCGGGAACGGCGTCATCGCCAGGCGGCGGGCGCGTCGTCGTCAACGCCGCCGCCGATCCCGTTCGGGTGCCGGTGCACGTCCGCGCGGGCTCGCCACGACTCTATGGAGGCGCGGGGCGCGCCGGTGTCCGGTGAACGCCCTACAACGAGGTCACCGTTCGGTTGAGCTCGGCGAGCGTGATGAGCCCGTCGTCGAGCGCGCGGCCGACGAGCTCACTCTTGGTACGGGCGGCCCGCCCCACGTTGGCGTACTTCACGCGCACCCGCGTGATGTAGGTGTCCACGGTCTTGACGGTGATGTTGAGCTTCGCGGCGACGAGGTCCTTGGACGAGGACACGAACCACGCCCGCAGCACCTCGGTCTCACGCTGGGACAGGCGCGGCCGGCCGGGGTCGTCATCGGCGATGAGCGCCCCGGACAGCGACGGCGCGGTGTAGGGCTCGCCCCGCGCGCCCGCCCGGATGGCCGGCACCAGATGATCGGGCCCCTCACGCTTGGTCAGGTAGGCGAGGGCGCCCAGGTCGATGCATTTGATGGCGGTCGCGTCGTCGGTGTGCTGGGAGTACACGATCACGCGCCGGCCGCTGTCGACCAGCCGGCGAAGCTCGCCGAAGTCCGGCCGGCGCGGCACCAGCTCCAGGTCGAAGATCACCACGTCGGCGAGGGCTCCGGGGCCGGTCCAGACATCGGCGAGCCGGTCCCCGGCGTCGATGAGGTCGATCGGCGGCACGGCCTGGGAGCACCAGAAGTGCACGCCTGCGGCGATGGCCGCGTGGTCGTCCACGATCACCGCGGTGATCGGCTCGTCGGCTGCCATCGCGCCTCCATCCAGACCATGTCGTCGTTGGTCAACGCCTCGACCTGTACGCCGGGCGCCGCCGGGCTCGGCATGCCCGTCTCAGCGCAGTCCGCGACCACGCTGACCGACACCAGGCCGGCCTCGCCCATGACCGTGACCCGTGCCCGGGAGACGGTGGTGGCGAGGACGATGAGCACCGCCTCGGTGAGATCGCGCCGGACGGCGACGGGCGGCTCGGGCCACTGGCCGCGCGTGTCCAGCTCCACCACGACGCCCTTGCGGTCGGCCACGTCGATGCAGTGGCGCAGCTCGTGCAGCAGGGGATCCGCGACGTCGTCGGCCTCGGCGAACAGCCGCCGCATCCGGGCCGCCTCGATGGCGCAGCGCCGCTGGACCACCGGGTCCTCGGGGCGTAGCGAGCCGTCGGCGAGCCCTTCCAGGAGCGGGATCGTGGTGGCCGACAGCTCGGCGAGCCGCTGCTGCCTGCGGCCGTGGGACTCCGCGGCGACGGCCTCGGCGAGGCGTACCCGCTCGATCTCCCGGCGGGAGGTCGCCGCCGCCGCGCTGAGGCCGCGCATGACGGCCGCCACCACGGCCACGCACAGAGGGAAGCCGACCACGGTCACCGAGCCGGTGGAGAACCGGGCCAGGTCCGCCCGGCTGGGGTCATCGAGCAGGAGCAGGTGGAGCAGGGCGGTGAGCTCGTGGGCCACCAGGAACGCCGCGGCCGTCCGCAGCGGGCGGTCGAGCAGCACGACGATGCCCACCCAGTTGGCGGCGCCGAAGATCCAGTCGACGCCGGTCGATGTGCGCCCGTCGGGCAGGGTCACGTACGACAGTGCAGACGCGCCGAGCACGATCGCGATGGCGGGCCCGCGCAGCCGGCCCCACGAACGCCCGAGGCCGAGCAGCGTGGCCTCACCCGCGAGCACGGCGCCCAGCGCCGCGAAGGCGATCCACTGGGTGAGCGGCGTCTCGTAGCGGTCCATGTAGCGCAGGAGCTGGGCCAGCCCGAGCCCGAACACGACCGCCATGGCGACGAGCAGCGTCGCGATGCGCAGGCCGTGCCTCAGCTCCGCGCGCGTCACCTCCTCGGCGGTGTCACTCATGGCCGGCCTCCCACTCCAGGCGGACGAGGGTGCCCGCGCCCTCGGCGGAGGTGATCGTGGCGGTGCCGCCGACGCGGCTCATCCTGCCGCGCACGGACTCGCGCAGGCCGCGCCGGGTGGCCGGCACGTCCGCGGGCGAGAATCCCTTCCCCTGGTCGGCGACGTCGAGCCGCAGGCTCTGCTCGTTCCCGGCCAGCCGGACGGTCGCGCTCGTCGTGCCCGCGTGGCGGCGTACGTTGGTCAGGGTCTCCCGTGTGGCGTCGGCGATCGCCCTGGCGACGTCGAACGGCAGCCGCAGTCGCTCGGGGGCTCCGAACTCCACGGTCAGATGCGTGGCGTCAAGGTCGGCGCGCAGCAGGCCGACGAGATCCGCGTACGGCGGCGCCTGCCCGCCGCCGGAGTGCAGCCAGTCCAGATCGCGGCGTGCCTGCGGCGCCAGCCATTCCGCGTCCGAACGCACCTGCCCGATGCCGACCATGAGCAGGGTCGTCGCCGCCGTGTCGTGTAACGAGTCGGCGAGCTCGCGCTCGTCCGCGCGGGCCGCCGCGGCCACCAGCGACTCGCCGCGTGCCCGCTCGGCCTCGGCCGCCATCCGGTCGGCCCGTTCCGCGGCGCGCCTGACGACCACCCAGGCCGCTCTGGACAGCGCGGCCGCCGGGATCGCCCACGCCGTCCCGGTGACCAGGGTCGCGTCAACGTCCAGCGCTCCCGCCGCGACCAGCAGGGCCACCGCCCCTCCCCCGGCCGCCAGCGCCGCCGCGCCGCCCGCCAGTGGCCGCGTGTGCCACTGGCACGTCACGCAGGCGAACGTGACCAGCAGCCGCAGCCACCCGCTGTTCCGGTCTTCGATGGCACCGGTCCAGAAGACGCTCGCGAACAGGCCGAGCAGGACGGCCGCGTCGAGGGCGACCGGCACGCTCCCCCGGCCCACGCGTAGCCACCACGCGTAGCCGCAGGTCCAGGCGGCTGCGGCGGCGACCACGTACGCGGTGGCGGTGACGTGCTCGGGAGCGGCGCGGGACAGGGCGATCGCGCAGATCGGCACGAGTGTCGCCAGGCGCACGGCGGCCGCGTACCGGCGGCCGAAGCGCACCAGCAGCCGCACCGCCTCCCCGGCCAACCGCCACCTCTCCGCTCACCCGCTCGTGATCTCGCTGCCACCGAGCCTATCGACTCGCCTCACCCTTCCGAGATTCGATGATCGTCTGGGTGCTCAGCGCCCCGGCCGACGCCTGCGCCGGTGAGCCGGCCGTGTTGCCGTCGCCGCGTTGAGGTCCGTCAGAAGTACGGCTTCCAGCCGCCGCCGACGGCCGTGGCCGGGCCGAACTTGTTGCCGCCCCTGCCGTTCCAGACATGCAGCGTCCCGGTCTCGGCGTGCACGGCGCCGATGTCGGTGCGGCCGTCCTTGTTGACGTCCCCCAGTGACATCAACGAACCCGCGTACGGCTCCCACCCGGGCCCCAGCGCGACCGCGTTCGTGAAGTTGTTCGAGCCCCTGCCGTTCCAGACGTGCAGGACGTTGCCGTCCTTCTTGACCGCCAGCAGGTCGCCGATCCCGTCTCCGTTGAAGTCGCCCGCGATCGGACGGCTGAAGGGCGGCCAGCCGCCGCCGATCGGGGTGGCCGGGCCGAACTTGTTACCGCCCCTGCCGTTCCAGACATGCAGCGTCCCGGTCTCGGCGTGCACGGCGCCGATGTCGGTGGCGCCGTCCTCGTTGACGTCCCCCAGCGCCATCAACGAACCCGCGTACGGCTCCCATCCGGGGCCGAGCTCGATGGGGCCGGTGAGGTCGTTGGCGCCCTTGCCGTTCCAGACGTGCAGCCGTCCGCCGTCCTTCTTGACCGCGAGCAGGTCGGTGAGGCCGTCGCCGTTGAAGTCGCCCGCCACCGGACGGCTGAAGGCCGCCCAGCCATCGTCGATCGCGGTGGGCGGGCCGAACGTGTTGCCGCCCTCGCCGTTCCAGACGGTCAGTGTTCCGGTGGCGGCCGAGAAGAGGTCGCCCACGCCGTCGGCGTCGAAGTCCGGCGTGGCCGATCCGCTCATCCCGGCGTGGTTCGGGTTCCGCGCGTGGGTGAGGGTCTCCCAGCCCAGGAAGTGGGACACCTTCGACGGGCGGTTCTGCTCGACCCAGCGCGTGGCGTCCGGGATGTCGTCGTATCCGAGACGGTGGTGCAGCGCGTTGTAGCCGACCTCGAAGTGGTCCCCGAGGTCGCGGGTGACCTTTCCGCCGCACAGCCATGACGGCACCGTCCCGCCCAGTTGCAGGCGGGCGTGCAGGTCCATCGCGAACCGCAGCCGGTGCTTGGCCGTGGCGTACAGGTCCACGCCCTGGTGGCCGGCCGTCTCCGCGACGTGGGAGATGGCCGCGAGGCCCCATCCGGTGTGCCAGAAGTCACGGCAGGTCTCCTGGGTGAGCCCGTCCACGAACTTGGTCTGGCCCTTCCAGTAGTCGATGATCTCGGCCTTGGTGTTGTGCGAGCTGTTCGGCGGCGCCTTGGGCAGCGAACCGTCCGTCGTGAGGTAGATGTAGGCGGGCAGCCTGCCGCGCCAGGTCGTGACCGCCCGGTCGAAGGAGGCCCGGTCGTCGAGGTGGACGGCGATGCCGATGGCGGCATCCGTCATGATCAGTTCCCAGTTGCCGTTGTTGTCGGGCGCGCCGGCGATCACTTTCGGCAGGTACACGGTGCGGAGCTTGCCGGCGAACCGGGCCGCCTGGGCCCAGCCGGAGTAGGTGTGCTTGATGAGTTCGGCGGCGCGGGAGAAGTTGGCTCCCGCCCATCCGGTCTGCAGCGGCGCGTTGCTCCCGGTGTGCTTGGTGATCACGGCCGACCAGGCGTCCATGATCTGGATCGCCTTCTCGGCGTAGCGGGAGTCCTTGGTGAGATACCACCGCAGGGCGTGCGTGTAGGCCGCCATGGCGTCCTTGCGCTCGTCCGAGCAGCCGTAGTCGGGGTTCGACACCGGGCCGCACTCCACGACCGAGCGGGGCTTGGCCTGGTAGGACAGCGAGGCGTAGGAGCTGCGCTCCAGGGCGCTCCACGCCGACTTCCACGGCTCGTTGCCGAGGTTGGCCCTGACGAAGTCGAGCTGGGCGCGGCTGACCAGGACGCCGGGGTGCTTGAACACCGCCGCCTGCGCGGGCTGCGGGACGGACAGGGCGGCGGCCACCAGTACGGCAGCGGCGAGAGGGCGAGCGAGACGCACGGGTTTCCTTCCAGGGAGAGGACGCCCATTTCGTCAGCCGGCCGGGTCGGCTGTCAACGTTTTCGTGCCGCGGACGGCGGCCGACATACCCGCGACATACCGGGCCGGGGCCGCCTCACATACCGGGACGCTGCGTTGTCGGATCAGTGGGACACCGTCCGGCACGCACGCGACCGCGCCGGCCCCTTCGCGAAGGAGAATCTCGTGACCATGTCGCGCTGGTGTTCGGGATGTGCGCCGTCGCCTCGTGGGCGCTGAGGCCCGCCGACCGCCGGCTCCCGAAGGCGCGGCTCGGCCCGCCGGAGACCCGTCCTCGCGCCTGGGCCGTTCCGGTCGGGCTCCTCGCCGTGCTGTACGCCCTTTCGTTCCTCACGCTGCCCGCCGCCGAGGCCATGACGCACGAGTGGGCGGTCGAGCTCGGCTGGATCAGCGAGTAGCGTGCGCTTTCCGGGCCACGATGATCCACCGCGCCCTCCTGGTGCACCTTCCGGCGTGCGCGTCAGACCGGATAGCCCGGGGTGAACTCGACCGGCAGCGCCTCCAGGCCGCGCATCTGGATGGACGACCGCCATTCCAGTGACTCCGGCGGCACCGAAAGCACCACGTCAGGCAGGCGGTCGAGCAGTGTCTCCACCGCTATGTGCGCGATGACCTCGGCGACCTCCGGCGCGGGATGGGGGCAACCGTGCGCGCCGTACCCGAACGACATGTGAGCGTGATTGCCCACGGAACCGCCGGAGAAGTCGGGGCGCACCTGGGGGTCGAGGTTGGCGGCGGCCAGGCCGCAGACGAGCAGGTCACCGGCCCGGATGTGGCGGCCGCCGAGCTGGGTGTCCATGACCGGCCACCGTCCGATGCTGATCTGCCCGGGCGCCTCCTTCCACAGCACCTCGTTGAGCGCCTGGCCGATGCTGCGCCGGCCGCCCGACAACGTCATGGCGAACCGGTCGTCGGTCAGCATGAGCTGGAGCGTGTTGCCGATCCAGGTGGCCGTCGGATCCTGGCCCGCGGTCAGGGTCAGCAGCAGGTCCTGGGTGAGCTCCTCGTCGGTGAGCCCGGCGGGATGGGCGAGCAGCCGGGAGGGCAGGTCGGGGCCGGGGTCGTGCCGCTTCATCTCCAGCAGCCCGGCCATGATGGTCTGGACGCGCTGGTAGGCCTCCATCGCGGCCGGCCCGCCGTTCAGCGTCGTGGCCACCTCGCCGACGAGTGCGCGGGTGTCGGTGTCCGGCAGGCCGAGCATCGAGCCGAGGACGAGCAGCGGGATCGGGTTGGCGTACTGCGCCATCAGGTCGGCCCGGCCGGAGCCGACGAACGCGTTGATCAACCCCTCCGCGACCCGCTCGCAGCGGGAGCGCAGTTCGAACAGGTCGGTCGCGGCCAGCGCGTCGCTGACCGCGCCCGCCCGGCGCTCGTGGGCCGCGCCCACCTCGAACAACATCGACGGCTGGTAGCCGACGTACGCCATGAGGGGCCAGTCGGACGGGATGTTGTCCCATTGGTTCCAGCGGCGCGAGTCACGGACGAACAGCTTGGGATTGCTCAGCACGTAACGCAGCTCGCGGTAGCCGACCACCAGCCAGCCGGGGATGTCGCCTTCGAGCAGGACCGGGACCACCGGCCCACGCCGTCGCAGCTCCTCGAAGACCCGGGCCGGATTCTGGTGGTAGGCCCTGCCGTACATGGGGAAGGCGCCCTCGAACGCTTCGCGCTCCGGCTCTCCAGGGGGGACGGCGAACCAGGATGCGGCGTCGGAGGAATCTGGGAAATCGCTCATGAGGTCACCTGCCGGGCGGAGGACAGTGCATAGAGGTGGTTGACGAGCCTGACCAGCACGGCCTTGCTGGACTCGCGCTGCCGCGCGTCGCACGCGATCAGCGGTACGTCGTCGCTGAGGTCGAGCGCGGCCCGAATCTGGTCGAGCGTGTGCGTCGGCTCGCCGAACCGGTTGTGCGCCACGACGAACGGCATGCCGTGGTGTTCGAGCCGGTCGATGGCATACCAGGAGTCGGCCAGGCGACGCGTGTCCACCAGGACGACGGCACCGAGCGTCCCGGTGAACAGGCGCTCCCACAGGAACCAGAACCGTTCCTGCCCTGGCGCCCCGAACAGGTAGAGGATCAGTTCGTCGGTCAGACTGATCCGGCCGAAGTCGAACGCCACCGTGGTCGTGGACTTCCCCTCCACGCCACGCGCGTCGTCGATCGCGGTCCCGGCCCGGGTCAGGGTCTCCTCGGTGCTCAGCGGGCGGATCTCGCTGACCGACCCGACCATGGTCGTCTTGCCCACGCCGAACCCGCCCACGATCACGATCTTGAGCCCGGTGGTGGCGGAGCTCTGCAAGGGAGTACGCGTGCCCTGTTCAGAGCTTCTCAAGTCCAAGGAGCACCTGCTTCAGAAATTCGGGGTCCGGAAGATGCGTCTCGGCGGGTACCGGACGCGGATTTCTGGCGGTGATGCGTCCCATGTCGAGCAGGTCGCACAGCAGGATGCGTACGACGCTGACCGGTAGGCGCAGCTCCGCCGCGATCTCCACGACCGCCGTCGGGCTCCTGCACAGCCGCAGGATCCGGGCATGCTCGGACTGCGTGCCCGGAGTGGGATCGCACTCACTCACGATCAGCGTGACGAGATCGAGGCCGTCGTCGGTCACGTCGCTGCGCCCGCCGGTCACCACGTAGAGGCGGTCCGGGTTCTCGTCCTCCAGGCGCGGCGACATCAGAGGGGGCTGCTCGTTTGCTCTGCGCGGGGTGGTGAGGTCAGGTACTCGCCGATCTGCTCCACCAGTTCGTTCATGTTGTGGCCGATGAGACCCGGGTCGGCATCGTCGCCGGCCACCACGGCGAGGTGCGCGCCCTCTCCTGCCTCCACGATGAAGAGCAATCCGCCGTGGAACTCGGTCATGGACTGACGCAGGCCGCCCGTACCGTCCCCGAACTCGATGGAGGCGCCGTACGACAGGCTCTGGATGCCCGAGGCGATCGCGGCGAGCTGGTCGGCGCGGTCGACAGAGAGCGCGGCGGTATGGGAGAGGCGCAGGCCGTCTCTCGACAGCACCACCGCGTGCCTGGCTTCGGGAGTCCTCTCCAGGAGGTTCTCGAGCAACCAGGCGAGTTCCTGATCTGAGGTTCTCATCGAGGTTCGTCCTCACCTATCTGTCGTGCCTTGCCGGCCTGGTGGAAGGCGGAGAACTTGGCTCCGGGGTCGGAGGGCGGTCGCGTGGGCCTGGGTTCCTGCTGGGCCGGCGTCTGCGCCGACGACGCGGCCGCCAGCGTCTGCCCCCGGCGACGACGTGGCAGCCCGTGCAGGTCCCCGCCTTCCTGCTCGGGGACCGGCTGCGGTTCGGCCGGCCGCCTGCGCGAGGTGGGCGGACGAGGCTGCGTCACCGGTGGCGCCACCACGTTCTGGCTGATGATCTGCTGCGGGATCATGACGACCACGCCGGTGCCGCCGCGCGAGGACGGGCGGAAGGAAACGGTCAGCCCGTGCTTGCGGGCCAGGCAGCCGACCACCGCCAGCCCGAGCCGGGTGCCGGACAGCGTGGTGAAGTCCAGGGGCTCGGCCGAGACGGCGCGCTCCGCGCGGGCCAGCGCCGCCGGGCTCATCACCAGACCGCAGTCCTCGATCGTGATCACGATCCCGGCGCTGATCTCCTCCACGTAGACGTGCACTTCCTCCGTGGGCGGGGAGAAGCTGGTGGCGTTGTCCATCAGCTCGGCGAGGGCGTGCATGACGCCCTCCGCCGCGTGCCCCGCGATGGCCAGGGTGCTGGCCGAGTGCACGCGTACGCGCTGGTAGGCGCTGATTCGGCCGATCGCCCCACGCAGGATGCTCTCCATCACGATCGGTTTGGTCCAGCGCCGCCCCGACCGCGCCCCGGTCAGCACCGCGATGCTGTCGGCGAGCCGGCCGGCCTGCGCGGTAGTGTGATCCAGCTTCAGCAGGTCACCGAGGCTGATCCGCTCGTGCCGGTCCTCCATCTCGCGCAGGTCCGCCAGCATGCTGGTGGACAGGGCCTGGACCCGGCCGGCGGCGCTGGCGCACGCGGAGGTCGTGGCGGCCCGCATCCGCTCCGCCGCGCTGATCTCGTTGACGAAGACGCGCAGGATCTGCTCGTGGGCCCTGCTCGCCGGCCGTGGAGTCGTCATCAGCACGGACTCCCCCGACACCCCGTCCCGGATCCGCTCCACCGTCGCCGGAATCGTCTCGCCGGCCAGCCGGGAGAGCTCCGCGTCGCCGGCGGTGAGCCGGCCGCGCAGCAGGCCGATCTGCTGCCTGCCGTACGCGGCGAACGTGAGCGCGCCGCTCACCAGGACGGCCGCCAGGCCGAGGGTCCAGGCGAGGAAGGTCCGCGTGGCGTCAGGGGCGGTGAGCACGGCCACCAGTGACGCGACCCCCGTGACCACGACCGTGGCCACCAGTACGACGAGGGGTTCGCCCAGAGGCGGGCGTGCCAGGCGGTGGCGGGTACGTACCTGTACTGACATCAGTGGAGCTCCTCGGCGGCAAGTGGAGCACGGTCACCGCGAACGTGACGCGACAGGGCCGAACGCGCGGTCGAACCCGTTCTCGCTGGACTCCATGATCGCGGGGGGCGAGCAACAAGGGATCTTACGACACTTTGCTCATTCCAGTCAGTAGGATCACTGACACAACGCCGCGATTGTCATACTCACCGTATCCACGAACCTGCACCCGAAGTCCCCACAAGGTGGGGCGAAACCATGTTGGAGCCCCCGGATTTTCCGGGCACACACCGCAGGCGGGCGGCTACCCGATTCTCGACATGTTGATCATCCCTCCAGTACGGTGCCACTCCTCATCCGTTCTAGGCACGATCGGGAGTCGGCTCCAATGGCAGGTTCACTTCTCGACGGCAAGGTGGCGCTGATCACGGGCGCCGGATCGGGCATCGGCGCCGCGACGGCACTGGTGTGCTCCCGCCACGGGGCCAAGGTCATGGTCGCCGACATCGACGAGGACGGCGGGCGGCGCACGGTCGCCGAGGTGCGTGCCGCCGGCGGCGAGGCCGCCTTCGTGTGGGTGGACGTACGCCAGGCCCGCGCCGTCGAGGACATGGTCGGTTCCACGGTCGAGCGGTTCGGGCGCCTGGACTGCGCCGTCAACAACGCCGGCGTGGACACCGCGGGCGACGGCCGGTTCCACGAGGTGAGCGAGGAGTCCTGGGACGCCTCGATGGGCGTCAACCTCAAGGGCGTCTGGTGGTGCATGAAGCACGAGCTCACCCGGATGCTGGAGCAGGGCTCGGGCTCGATCGTGAACGTGGCGTCGGTGGCGGGACTGGTGGGCATCGAGGCTCCCTTCGTGTCGCCGTACATCGCCGCCAAGCACGGGGTGGTCGGGCTGACCAGGGCGGCCGCCCTGGAGTACGCGACCTCGGGGATCCGCGTGAACGCCGTCTGCCCCGGTGCCGTACGCACCCAGATGGTCGACGACCTCATCTCCCAGGGCATCATGACGCTGGAGCAGACGGCGGCCTACCACCCGATCGGGCGCTACGCCGGCCCGGCCGAGATCGGTGAGGCGATCGCCTGGCTGAGTTCCGACGCCGCGTCGTTCGTGACCGGCGTGCCGATGGCCGTGGACGGCGCCATGACGGCCCGCTGAGGCCGGCGATCCGCACCCTGGCGAACAGGCGATCAGACCTGCCGGTCGATGTTAAGAATCATTGACATGATGTCCGTCGCGCTTTACATTGGGTCGTGTTAAAGATTTTTGACACTGCCAAGGTCGCGAAGGGACACATCATGAAGGCAGTGACCTACCACAAGTACGGCGCCCCCGACGTCCTCGGCATCGAAGAGGTCCCCGCGCCCACACCCGGGGACAAGGACGTGCTGATCGAGATGCACGCCGCCCTGGTGACCGCGACGGACGCCATCTTCCGCGCCGGCGAGCCGCTCTTCTCGCGGCTGTTCACCGGCCCCAGGAAGCCGAAGGCCAAGACGCTGGGCGGCGAGTTCGCCGGTGAGGTCGTGGCGGTCGGCAAGGACGTGACCCGCTTCGCCGTGGGCGACCAGGTCTTCGGCGACACCGGTCCGGCCCTGGGCGCCCACGCCGAGCAGGTGCTCGTGTCCGAGGACGGGGCGCTGGCGGTCATGCCGGCCGGCCTGGAGCACGCCCAGGCCGTCGCCGTGCTCGACGGCGTGCTGACGGCCCTACCCTTCCTCCGGGACCACGCGCGCCTGCGCGAGGGCCAGGAGATCCTCGTCAACGGCGCCGCCGGCAGCGTCGGCGCGGCGGCGGTGCAACTCGCCAAGCACTTCGGGGCACGGGTCACCGGCGTGTGCAGCACCGCCAAGCTGGAGCGGGTGAGATCGCTGGGCGCCGACGACGTCATCGACTACACCGAGCAGGACTTCACCCGCGCCGGCCGCACCTACGACGTGGTCTTCGACGCCGCCGGCAAGAGCTCGTTCCCGCGGAGCAAGCGCGTGCTGAACAGCGGCGGCGTCTATCTGTCGACCGCTCCCTCCCCAGGGATCCTGCTGCGCTCGCTCTGGACGCGGAAGTTCGGCGACAAGCGGGCGGTCATCGCCTTCACCGGCCTGCGCCCCGCCACCGACAAGGCCGAAGACCTGCGCCGGCTCACCGAGCTCACCGAAGCGGGGCGGATGCGGCCGGTCATCGACCGCCGCTACCCGCTGGAGGACGCCGCCGAGGCGCACCGGCGCGTCGACTCCGGTGACAGGCAGGGCAGCGTCCTGATCACCACGAAGCACGCGGCGCCGTAGCCGTGATCGCCACCTTGAGCCGCCCCTCGGCGGGGAAGGCGTAACGCCGGTACGCCTCCTCGGCCCGGTCGACGGGGAACACGTCGGTGATGTACGCCTCGGGCAGGCCCGGGTGGTCGAGGAGATACTTCTCCGCCTCGGCCAGGAAACGGGTCCAGTCGAGCGTCGTGCCGCCCTGCATGGTCAGGTGCTTGCGGAAGAACGTCCGCATGGGGATCACGTAGTGGTCCTCCGGCAGCCCGAAGACGAACAGGTGCCCGTGCGGCGCCAGCGCCTCGATCGCGTCCGCCACCACGTCCTGGCGGTGCCCGATGGCCTCGACGCAGAGGTCCGGCCTCCCCGACCGTGCCGACCAGGCGCGGGTGTCCCCGACGAAGAGCTCGTCGATGCCGAACGCCTGCGCCACCCCGGACCGGTCGACCCGATCCACCCCGATGACCGTGGCCGCCCCCATGCTCTTCAGCACGTGGGTGAACAGCAGCCCCAGCGGCCCGAGGCCGAGCACCGCCACCCGCTTTCCGTGGACCGCCGGCACCCGGTCCAGGGTGCTCAGCACCGTGGACAGGGGCTGGACCACGGTCGCGGACACGTCGTCGAGATCGCTGTCCAGCCGGTGCAGCAACCGGGCGGGGGTGACGAAGTACTCGGCCAGGCCGCGGGAGTTCTCCGCGATGCCGACCACCCGGGCTCCGGGAGGGAGCCCTTCGGCGTTGGAGCCGGCCACCTCGCCGACCACCTCGTGCAGCGGCACGCCGACCATGCCGGTGTAGGGGTTGTCCGGGTCGTGCGCGCCGAGGAACTTCGGCACGTCACTGCCGCAGATCGCCCCCGCACGCAGCCTGAGCAGGACCTCGCCGTCCGCCAGGCGGTCGGGCACCGGGACCTCGATCCGCTCGAACACGCCCGGCCCTGGCTGGCGCAGTGCCCACATCGTTCTATCCCTCCCAGAGGACGTCTGATCCCGCCGCGCCGAGCGAGGTGACCCCGCACAACGCCATGGCCATTTCCAGCTCCGTACGAAGTATGTCGATCACGTGCCGGACACCGTCGGCTCCGCCGGCCGTCAGGCCCCACAGCGCCGGCCGCCCGACGAGCACGGCACGGGCGCCGAGCGCGATCGCCTTCAGCACGTCGGTGCCCCGCCTGATCCCGCCGTCGAGCAGCACCGGGACCCTGCCGCCGACCGCGCGGACCACTCCCGGCAGGGCGTCGATCGTGGCGGGGACGGTGTCGAGGTTGCGCCCGCCGTGGTTGGAGACGACGATCCCGGCCACCCCGAGTTCCACCAGCCGCGTCGCGTCGTCGGCGCGCAGCACCCCCTTGGCGACGACCGGCACCCCGGCGTCGGCCACGATGCGGGCGAGGTCGGGCGCGGTGAACCCGGCGTCGAGGGCCGGGCGGTGGATCGAGCGGAGCGCCGGGTCGGGCCGGAGCCCGGCGTACCTGCCGAGCATGGGGTAGCTCATGCCGTCCGGCAGGTCGAGGCCGTTCCAGGACTGGCGGTCGCGGATGCCGGCGACCGGGGTGTCGAGGGTGACGACGATCGCGCGTGCCCCGGCGGCGACCGCGCCGCGCACGGTTTCGCGGACGAAGCCGGCGTCGGGCAGCGGGTTGAGCTGGAACCACAGCGGGCCTGCCGCGTCCGCGGCGAGGTCGGCGAAGGCGGTGGTGCTGTAGCTGCTGACCACGTAGACCGTGCCCGCCGCGCCGGCGGCGGTGGCTCGTTCGCCGCCGGGGTGGAACAGCCGGTGCGCCCCGGTCGGTCCGAACAGGATCGGATGGTCCAGGCGCGAGCCGAGCAGGTCGGCCGTGGTGTCCAGGGCGCGCACGTCGGCGAGGACGCGCGGGGCGAGCCTGATCTCGGCGAAGCGATCGGCGTTCCAGCGTACGGAGTGCTCATCCGCCGCGCCGCCTGCGAGATAGCCGGCCACGTCGGTGCCGAGCGACGCCATCGCGGCCCGCTCGTAGTCACGCAGCGTCCGCAACGTCCGCGGATCGGTGGGAGGCGGATCGGGTGGACGTGGGTCAGACACAGGTGAGCCCGGCCTCTTCGAGGATGACGCGGATGGCGGCCAGGTCACGCGGGTCCTCGACCGGCAGCTTGGGCCTGCGCGGATAGCCGCCCGGCTGGCCGAGCAGGTTCATCGCGGCCTTCAGCGTGGGCTGCATGCCGCCGAAGGCCCAGTTGTAGCCGTCCACCCGGGCACCCAGCATGCCGGTCATGAGCCGTTCGAAGCGATCGGCGATCTCCCCCGCCTCCTTGATGTCACCGGCCCAGGCACGCTCGAAGAACTCCGGCATCTGCCGGCCCAGCAGGAGCCCGCTGCCGAAGTGCCCGTCGCCACCGTAACCCGAGGTGATCAGCGCCAGGCCGAGCCTGCTCAGCAGATGGCCGAAGACGATCAGCCGGTCGCCGACCGCCTCGATGGTGGCCAGCAGCTCCCTGGTGTCGGGGGTGCTCTGCTTGATGGCGACCACGGTGGGGATGTCGGCGAGGCGGGCGATCAGGTCCACCCGGATGTTGTGCGCGTTGTCCTGCGGGAAGTTGTAGAGCCACATCGGCAGGTCGGTGGCCGCGGCGACCTCCTCGTAGTACGCCGTGAGCTCGGCGTCCGTGGGCCTGGCCATCGGCGGCGGCGACGCCATCACCGACGTCGCACCGGCTCCGGCGGCGTGCGCGGCGAGCGCGGCGGCGTCGGCGGCGCGGGAGCACGACACCCCGATGGCGAGGGGCACGCGGCCCGCCACGGTCGACACCGCGATCTCGGCCAGCCGCCTGCGCTCGTCGGCGGTCTGCGCGAACCACTCCCCCGTGCTGCCGTTGACCAGGATGCCGTGCACGCCCTGCTCGACCGCGTGCTCGAGAACCCGGGCGAAGGCGCCCTCGTCCACGGCGCCGCCGGCCGTGAACGGGGTGACGGGAGCGGTCCAGTAGCCCCTCCAGCCGACGTCATTGCGATCCATGAGAACCCCCCCAAGAAGAAGAACAGCGTTACTGGGAATCGGTGCCGCGGGACCAGCGCAGCGATTCCGCGAAGACCCACTGCACGAGCCGGTCGGTGAGGAATCCGCAGGCGCCGAGGCTGACCATCGCGGCGATCACGTAGTCGAGCCTGAACTGGTTGTAGGAGTCGATCAGCACGTATCCCAGGCCGGACTTGGCGCCCAGGATTTCCGCGACGACGACCGTGGTCCAGGCGATGCCGGAGGCGACGCGCAGGCCGGTGACGATGTTCGGCGCCGCGGCCGGCAGCGTCACCCTGACCAGGATGCGGCGCTTGGACGCGCCGAGCATCGCGGCCGCGCGCACCAGGTTGCCGTCGGCCAGCCGTACCCCGCTGAGGGTGTTGACGTAGACGGGGAAGAACGTCGCCAGCGCGGTCAGGAAGACGGCCGGGCTGTCGCCGATGCCGAACAGCAGCAGCGCGAGGGGGATCCAGCCGGTGACCGAGATCGGCCTGATCGCGCTGACCGTCGGGTCGACCAGGCGGCGGCCGGTCGCGCTGGCACCGCTCAGCAGCCCGAGCCCGATGGCCAGGGCGGAGCCGATGCCGTAACCGAGCAGGATGCGGAAGACCGAGGCGCCCATGTGCGCCAGCCAGGTGCCCGAGTAGACGGACGACGGGGTGAACCCGTCCGTGATCCGCCAGCCGAACAGCCAGTCGAGCAGCGCGGCCAGGCAGGACGACGCCGGCGGGAACAGGCCGTCGGCGAGCAGTCGCTGCCGGCCGACGTACTCCCAGATCGCGATCACGATCAGCGGGACCACGAGCGGGAGCACGACCTTGCGGGCGAGCCCGGCGGTCCGGAGTTCGGTGGCCATCACGCTCACGTCACTTCCCCTTTCCGAGCTCGGCGGCGGACCTGCCGGTCACCTTGGACAGCAGGGTGTAGTCGAGCCGGCCCGCCAGCTCGTCCCCGGTGTCGCGCTTGATGATGTCGAGCCGGGTGAGCACCTCGGGCACCGACCTGATCGCCTTCTCGTCCATGCGGAGCGCCGGCTTGATGTACTGCTTGCGCAGCGCGTCGACCAGGCTCTTCTCCTCCGCGACGCCGGTCAGCGCGGAGTAGGTCCGCGCCCACTTCTCCGGGTCGGCGGAGAGCTCCTCGAAGCGGGTGGTGAAGGCGCGCAGCACCCGCTCGGCCTGGTCGGGATGGTCGGTGAGGAAGTCGTCGGCGGCCAGGATGCCACTGGCCACGGTGAACGAGCCGTCGTACATGCCGGCCTGGATCTCCGGCACCTCGACGCCCTGCCCGCCCGCCACGGCCTGGCCGGACAGCGGCGGGAAGGTCGAGATGGCGTCCACGTCGCCGCGCTGGAGCGCGAAGTTGAGGTCGCTGAAGCCCTGCATGTTCACGAACGTCGCGTCCTTGTTGAGGTCGACGCCGTGGTTCTGCATCGCGGTCGCCAGGTTGACGTACTGCGTGGAGCCGCGCACCGAGGCGATCCGCTTGCCCTTGAGGTCGGCCCACGTGGTGATCCCGCTGCCCCTGCGGGCGATGAACACCGAGCCGTGCTCGCTGATCCCGGAGACGAACCTGATCTTGGGGTCGCTGTCGGTGAGCAGCGCGGCCACGTTGTTGTAGCCGACCGGGGCCATCTGGATCGAACCGTTGGCGAGCGCGGTCAGGCTGTCATTGGAGCTCTTGAACGGGACGAGCTCCACGTTGACGCCCTCCGCCTTGAGGCTCGCCCATGGCGTCCACGAGGCGGCGGGCACCCACCCGATGCGCACGGTGGGACCCGACGCGCCCTGGGCCCCGCCGCCCGCACCCGGGCGGCCGAAGGCGGAGGCGCTCACCACGATCCCGGTCAGCAGCGCGACCGCGACGCCCAGCCGCCAGATCCAGCTTTTCGACATACGCGTTTCCTTTTCCGGCTTCCTGCTACGGGCTGCGGATCAGTGGGTCACGGCGGCGCGCTCTTCCTCGTCCCTGAGCTCATGGAACAGCCGGTTCTTCAACTCCACGAAGGCCGGCTCGCGCATCACGTCGTAGCTCCTCGGGCGCGGCAGCGGCACGTCCACCACGGTCTTGATCCGGCCGGGCCGCGCCGACATGACCAGCACGCGATCGCCGAGGAGCAGCGCCTCGTCGATGTCATGCGTGACGAACAGGACGGTCTTGCGGTCGCGGTCCCAGAGTTCGAGCAGGAGTTCCTGCATGGTGATCCGGGTCTGGGCGTCCAGTGCGCCGAACGGCTCGTCCATCAGCAGCACCGGCGGATCGTTGATCAGCACCCGGGCGAGGCCGACCCGCTGCCGCATGCCGCCGGACAGCTCGCGCGGCAGGTGGTCGCCGAACCCGTCGAGGCCGACCCGGCCGAGATAGTGCGCCACCCGGTCGTCGAGCTCCTTGCCGGCCAGCCTGCCCTGCACCGAGGGGCCGAAGGCGACGTTCCTGGCCACGGACATCCAGGGAAAGATGTTCGCGTCCTGGAAGACCACGCCGCGGTCGGGGCCGGGGCCGTCGACCGCCCGCCCGTCCACGGTGACCCGGCCGGCGGTGGGCTCCACGAACCCGGCGATGATGTTGAGCGCCGTCGACTTGCCGCAGCCGCTCGGTCCGAGCAGGCAGACGAACTCCTCGTCGGCGATCTCCAGACCGATGCCGTCGAGGACGCGGACCGGCTCCGCTCGCTTGCCCGGCTGACGAAACTGGACGTCCACCCCATCCAGCACGATTTCCGCCACGCGCGTACCTCCCTGCCACGAATGCCCCGTCATCGGGCTCGTTGGGTGTCAGCCCAAGCTAGGTGCCAGGGGTGATACTCGTCTAATACAAACTTTCAGCGGATTGATGCCCTCAATGTCATCAGACTTCACCTTCCAGCAACTGCGCGCCTTCCTGGCGGTCGCCGACGAACTCAACTTCAGGCGTGCCGCCGAACGCCTGCACACCACCCAGCCCGCGCTGTCCAGGCAGATCAAGGCGCTGGAGCACACCCTGCGCGCCCCGCTCTTCGAGCGCGGCACCCGGCGGGTCAGCCTCACCGCCGCCGGGCAGGCGTTCCTTCCGGAGGCCGGGCGGCTGCTCAGCAACCTCGAGAGCGCCCGCCGCGCCGTCGGCGAGACGGTCAGCGGGGAGCGCGGCGTGATCCGCTTCGGCTACCTCGAACCGGCCGCCTACGGGCTGCTCCCCCTCGTGCTCCCCCGCTTCCGCGCCCGCTTCCCCAAGATCGACCTGGAACTGCACGAGATGCACTCCTACGAGTCGGTACGCCAACTGCGCCGGCGCGCCATCGAGGTGGCCCTGCTACGCCCCCCGGTCGACCAGGACGGCCTCCACCTGGACATCGTCTACGCCGACCGGCTCGTCGCCGCGCTCCCCGAGGACCATCCGCTCGCCGGCCGTACCATCGCCCTGAGCGAGCTGGCCGACGAGTCGTTCGTGAGCTACTCGACCAAGCAGGGCGCCGGGGTGCACGCCGCCGCGCTGCAGGCCTGCGCGGCCGGCGGGTTCTCCCCCACGATCGCCCACCTCGCCAGCAGCACGCCCATGCTCATGAGCCTGGTCGCCGCGGGCCAGGGCGTCGGCCTGGTGCCCCAGCCGTTCACGATGGCGCCGCGCCCGGGGGTACGCTTCGCCGCCCTCACCGACCCGGAGGCCCGCAGCTTCGTCGCCCTGGCCCGCCGCGACGACGACGACAGGGCGACCTACCGGGAGCTACGCGCGATCATCGAACACCACGCCCCCTGACCGCCGGGACTCTCTGCGGGACGCCCGGGCCCGGCGAGCGGCTACGCGGCGGCGACCAGCCGGATCGCCATGTACTGGCGCGCCGGAAGCGGCACCCGGAAGCCGCCCGAGTAGGTGCCGGGCAGCGTTTCGACGGTCATGTTCCAGGTGTCGATCACGTCGACCGTCCAGACCGTGCCGGGCTCCACCGTGAGGTCACGGAAGGACGGCCGGTTGAAGCCGAAGTAGGCGACCAGGTAGCGCGAGGCCACGCCGCCCCAGGGGGTGTCCCAGTCGCCCGGCAGCGGGTCGAGCACACCGGTCGGTGACTCCTCGATGATCCGCTTGAGGAAGGCGATCCGATCCGGGCTGGAGCCGACGAGTTCGCCGCCTTTCGACCACCACAGCTCTTCGCGGTCGTTGAGGTAGGTCTCCCCATGGCCCACGTAGCCGCCGCGCACCGCGCCTTCCCAGAACCGCCGGGTCATCTCCTCGCCCGTGATGTTGCCCCATCCCTGGTCGATGTCGCCCTCGTAGGCGCACTCGTCGATGACGACCGGTTTGCCCCACTGCTCGCGCCACTGGTCGGTGTTCTCGGCGGTGCGGTACACGTCGATGCGCTGCACGCTCGCGTGCGTGATCCACGGCCGGCCGTAGTCGTAGAAGCCGAAGCAGTTGTGGATCGAGAGCAGGTGACCGACCGGGTCCTCCTCGACGACGATCGTGGCCAGCCGCTCCCAGTCGGCGACGGTCTTCGAGAACAGCAGGTCGTACTCGTTCGCGAGCGACCACCAGACGTTCGGCAGCGCCGACAGCCGCCGGACCAGGTAGCGCAGGTACCGGTCGTCCGCGGCGGCGCCCATGTCCGAGAAGCCCCAGCGGTCGTAGGCGTGGAACAGGATGACATCGGCTTCGACGCCGATCGCCGCGAGCTCCTCGATCCGGCGCTCGAAGGCGCGGAAACAGGCGGGGTCGAAGCGCGTGAAGTCCCAGTCGCCGTCGCCGTCGCGCTCGTACGGGTAGAGCGGGGGCTCATTGGCGTTGAAGAGGTACGACTTCGGGAAGACGCCCATCCGGATCTTGGTGAAGGGCGAGCCGGCCAGCGTGCGCAGGGTCTGTTCCTGCAGCTCCTCGCTCTGGTGGGTCCAGGCGTACGCGGTCGTGCCGAGCGGCAGATGACGGGTGCCGTCCGCGTACGAGAAGTGATGCCGGTCGGCCACCCGGACCGGTCCCCGCCCGGCGCCGGCCGCCACGGTGAGCTCCACCGTGACGCCGTCGAGGGAGGGCGTGGTCGCCTCCGTCGTGACGGTCCAGTGTCCGGCCTGGTCGGGCAGCAGCCGGATGCGCCAGAGCCCGTCGCCGTCGTAGAAGCCTCCGAGCCGCCGGGCCGACCCATCGGGGGCGGTCGCGCGTGCGCGCACGTCGACGTCGACGAACGGATTGCCGTGGCCCGGCCCGGCGAGTGCGAGCTCCCAGGTCGCCCACACCTCGCCCGTGGCGGGTGCGGAGATCACCTGGGCCGAACCGCGCGGCGTGCCGGCCGGCTCGTGGTGGGGGTCGGGCGCGATCGCCGGCGGGTCGGTGCGTACACGCGGGGCGCCGGCGTCGAGTGCGGCCAGCTCGCGCCACAGGTCGTCGAGCTGCGCGGGGGTGAGCCGGGCGTGCGGGCCGGCGGCCGTGATGTCGCCGAGGGCGCGCCGGCTCAACTGCACGAGCAGCGGCGAGTTCACGACCCCGGGCAGCACGCGCCGGACGATGCCGCGGGCCTCGGCGTGGTCGAGGAGGTCGGCGAGCGGGGTGTGCGGCCCGAATCTCCGCTCGTTCATGCCGGGCCGCCCGGGGTGACGGAACCGCCGGCGTGCGGTGGCGGTGGCGGGGCCGTACCGAGGAGCGACCACAGGTAGTCGAGGTGCTCGGCCATGTCGATCGAGCGGTCGTACTGCCACTGCTGCTGGAGGCCGTCCGCGACCGCGATCAGGATGCGGGACAACGTCCCGGCGTCGAGCCCGGGGCGCAGCTCGCCCGCGCCGGCGGCGTGTTCGATGTCGGCGCGCACGTTTCCGGCGACCCGGCGGAAGCGCTCGCCGAAGTAGTCGTGGGCGGGGTGCTCCGGGTTGACTCCTTCCTGGACCAGCGCCGAGTACAGCTCCACGAGGCCGGGCACCTCGCTGTTGTGCCGGACGATGCGGGTGATGCGCGGACCTGCGTCGTCGCCGCTCGCGAAGGAGGCGGTGTCGCGTTCGTCGCGGCGGCGGAGCACTTCGGTCAGGAGGTTCTCCTTCGAGCCGAAGTGGTGGAGCAGCCCTGCCTTGGTGATGTTCGCCGCGTCCGCGATCTGCTGGATGCTCGTGTTGCCGTAGCCGTTCGCGGCGATCAGTTCCAGCGCGGCGTCGAGGATCTCCCGGCGTTTCGCCCGCCCCTTCTCGTAGGGGCCGGGGCTGTCGTAGGGACGGGGGCGCGACGGCGTGGGCGCTTCCCTTTCGAGCAACGGTGTTCCCTTCATCTCAGGTCCGTGGGGTCCCGGCGATGCTGCTGGCAGCGTATCCGGCGCGGAACAGTGCGTCGGCGGTGTCACCGGGGACGTCCGGAAGGCTCGTCTCGACCGCGGCCATCGAGCGCGGCACGTCGAACGGCAACCGCCCCTCCGGCTTCGCCACGCCGAGGACGACGTCGAGCACCGCGCGATCGCAGGCGCCGAACTCGGCCAGCACCGTGATCCCGGCGTCGAGGAACGGCGTGAGGATCGCGGGCCGGTCGAGCCGCACCACGAGAGCCGTCGGCGCCATCTCCGCGAGGGCGAGGATCCGGGCGACGTCGGCGGCGGCGAACTCGAGGCTGCCGGCGTGAAAGCCGCTCTCCAGCATGTACGCGTCCCGCTCCTCCCACGGCGCCGCGATCCGGACCACGACCAGGTCGGCGGCGCGCGGGTCCGCGACGATCTCGGTGCCCCCCGTCGCGGCCGCCGGGTCGAGACCGTCGAGGTGGAGCCGTGCCCGCCGCGCCGGCAACGCGTCGAGCGGGGTGAGCGCGACCATGGCGCGGGCCTGGGCCGCCAGCCCCTCGGCGACGAACCGGGGCGCGCCCACCACGGCGGCGGCCTCGTCCTCCGAGACGAACGGGTCGTCGAACAGGCCGAGATCGAACTTTACCGCGAGCAGCCGGCGCGCGGACTCGTCGATCCGCGACTCGGGGATGTCGCCGCTTTCGACGAGGTCGATGAGGATCTCGACGCACTCCTCACCGCCGAGCTGGTCGCAGCCCGCCGCCACGATGCGGCGTACGCGCTCGCGAGCCGTGAGCTCCTCGGCGCCCCAGGCCCGTGCGGGCAGGCCACGGCTCCCGTCGCGTGACAGCGCGTCGGTGACCAGGCCCCAGTCGCTGCACACCACGCCGTCGTAGCCGAGACGCTCGCGCAGGAGACCGGTGATGATCTGCCGGTTGAAACCGAAGCCGATCTCCTCGACCGGCTCGCCCGCCAGCTCCAGGCCCACCGGTATCCCGTAGTACGGCATGAGCCCGGCGGTGCCGGCGGCGATCGCCGCGCGGAAGGGCGCGAGGTGCTCGTCGAAGCGTCCGCCGGGGTAGACCTGCTCGCGCCCGTAGGGAAAGTGGGGGTCCTCGCCGTCGCGCTGCGGCCCGCCGCCGGGAAAGTGCTTCGTGACGCAGGCGACGCTGCCGGGGCCGAGGGCCGCGCCCTGGAACCCCTCCAGGTACGCCACGACGAGGCGGCCGGCGAGTTCGCCGTCCTGGCCGAAGGTCGTGTACTGGCGCGCCCAGCGCGGCTCGGTCGCCAGGTCGATCGAGGGATGCAGTGCCGCCCGGATGCCGAGGGCGAGGTACTCCCGTCGTGCGACGTCGCCGAAGCGGCGGACGAGATCGGCGTCGCCGATGGCGGCGAAGCCGATCTGGTCGGGCCAGGCGGAGAGCTCGGCCGCCGCGAAGGAGGCGGCGGCGTTGTGCTCGAAACCGTGGCGCGGGTCGGTCGACAGGGTGACCGGGATGCCGTGCGGGCTCCGCGCGGCGAGCTCCTGCAGCGCGTTCTGCCAGCGCGCCATCTCGCGTGACCCGGGCATCTCGGTGACGTTCAGGTGGGTGATGAGCTTGCCGCCGACGAGGCCGGCGGCCCCCGCCCGGCCCGGCCGGATCGGCACGTCCGAGACCTGGCCGTCGGCGGTCGCGACCACCTGGGTGTGGAACATGAGGCCGGCCTTCTCGGCGAGCGAGAGGCGGGCGACGAGGTCGGCGACCCGCTCGGCCGTGGGGAGCCGCGGGTCCTCGTAGGGCTCCATCGTGCCGTTGCCGTTCAGGTCTCTGAAGCGGGTGCCGTTCCGTGCGGTCAGTGCGTCAGCGGGGGTTGCCGGCGAGGCAGGTGGCATGTGCGACTCCAGCTTCGTTGGTCACGCGAAGCCCGGCATGTCCGGGCATCGTTGACATACTTACCATTGGTCAGTATTTTTCCCTAACTGTTGGTCACACGCCACGGTGACAACGTTGGGAGCCCTCGCATGACAGTCCCCACGACGAGCTTCGACGGGTACGTCGCCGCCCCGTTCCGCCCGCTCATCGACGGCGTCGCCGAGGAGTTCCGCGACGACGACGTCCAGATCGCCGCGTACGTGGACACGGAGCTCGTGCTCGACGTCGCGATGGGCCCTGAGATCACCCGGGAGAGCCTGCTCGTCCCCTACTCCGTGTCGAAGAACACGATCGCCGTGAGCATCGGGCTCCTCCTCGAACGCGGCCGGATCGACCTCGACGCCCCCGTGGCGCGGTACTGGCCCGAGTTCGCCGCCGCCGGCAAGGCCGCGATCACCGTCCGCCAGGTGCTCTCCCACCAGGCCGGCCTGCCGCAGGCCGTGCCCCGCCTGACCTACGACGAGCTCGCCGACACGGTGCGCGGCGCCGAGCTGCTCGCCGCGCAGCGCCCGCTCTGGCATCCCGGCTCCGCCTTCGGCTACCACGCCGTGACCATCGGCGTCCTCGGCTCCGAGATCGTGCGCCGCATCACCGGGCGTACCCTCGCCGAGTTCTACGAGCAGGAGATCCGCGGGCCGCGTGGCCTCGACTTCTATCTAGGGCTTCCCGAGGAGCTCGAACCGCGCGCTCTCGACCTGCTGCCGATGCGCCCGGCGATCTCCGGCCCGCCCGCTGCCGGCCCGCCCTTTCCCCGTACGCCCGGCCAGCTCGGCGGCTACGTGATGGCGGGCGGCGCGGCACCCGCGAGCGAGGACGAGCGCCGCCGCCAGGCCCGGCGCGACCGCGCCGTCGGCATGCCGGCCGCCGGCGCGAGCGCGTCCGCGCGCGGCATCGCGGCCCTGTTCGCGGAGAGCACGGTGGGCCTCACCGGCGCGCCGCTGCTGTCCGCCGGCACCATCGCGCAACTGGCCCAGCCCCAGGTGGCCGGCATCGACGAGGTGATCGGGATCGAGCGGCGCTACGGCATCGTCTTCCAGAAGCCCGTCCCGGGGCTCCACTTCGGCGGGTTCCGCGCGTTCGGCCACGACGGCATGGGCGGCGCGCTCGGCTTCCACGATCCGGACACCGGAATCAGCTTCGGCTACATCGTCCGCCGCATGCCATCGCCCGGCGGCTGCGACGCCCGGGCCCTCCGCATCGCCCAGGCGATGCGGTCGATCGTCCTGCACGCATGACCACCGTCCTGCACGCATGACCGCCCTCCTCCACGCATGACCGCTCGGCCGCCGAGCAAGGACCGGCCACGCCGTCGCCGCCGCGCCACGGGCTGACGTGGCCTACAAGGGAGAATTCATGCACATCCGTACCGTCGCGGTGGCCCTCGCCGCCGGCGTCACCATGAGTGTCGGCGGCTGTGCCGGCACCGAGCCGCAGAGCGCCGGCGGCGCCGCCACCAGCACGCTGACCCTCGGCAGCATCATCGCGCCGCAGACGTTCGACCCCGCCGGCGTCGGCGACGCCAACTTCGTCCCCTACGCCCAGGCCGCCTACGACTCGCTCATCCTGCGCAAGCCGGACGGCACCTATGCCCCCATGCTGGCGACCGACTGGAAGCTCGCCGCCGACAACACCTCGATCACGCTCAACCTGCGCCCCAACGTCACGTTCAGCGACGGCACCCCCTTCGACGCCGAGGCGGCGAAGGCGAACCTCGAGCACTTCCACGAGGGCACCGGCCCGCTCTCCAGCGAGCTGGGCCTGCTCGACTCGGTCAAGGTCGTCGACGCCGACACGGTCACGCTGACCTACGCCTCGCCCGATCCCGACATCCTCTACAACCTCTCGGACGCGGCCGGTCGCATGGCCAGCCCCGCCGCGCTCAAGAACCCGCAGAGCCTGGCCACGAACCCGGTCGGCTCGGGCCCCTATGTGCTCGACACCGCCGCGACCGTGCAGGGCTCGACCTACACCTTCACCGCGCGTCAGCAGTACTGGAACTCCGGGCTGCAGAAGTTCGGCAAGGTCGTGTTCAAGATCTTCCCTGACGAGGTGTCGCTGCTGAACGCGCTCCAGAGCCGCCAGGTGGACGCCGCCAACCTCACCGGCGCCGACAACCGCAAGGCCGCCACCGCCGCGGGCATCAAGCATCTGACTCCGGACACCGGCATCTCGTGGACGGGCACGATCTTCTACGACCGCACCGGTTCGATCGTCCCGGCCCTCGGGGACAAGCGGGTCCGCCGCGCGATCGCCATGTCGTTCAACGTGCCACAGATCCGCAGGGCCCTGATGGCGGACACCGGCGTGCCCAACGCCCAGGTCTTCCGGCAGTCCTCCCCCGGGTACGACGAAGCCCTCAACAGCGCGTACGCCTACGACGTCGCCGCCGCGAAGAAGCTCATGGCGGAGGCGGGTCACGCGGCCGGCTTCGACCTGACCCTGCCGATCAACGCGAACACCACGCCCGCCGCGATGGAGAACTACAAGAACAGCCTCGGCGCGCTCGGCATTCGCGTGAAGTTCGACAACCTCGGCACGATCCCGCAGTACTTCGCCGGCCTGCAGAGCGGCAAGTACGCGATGTCCCCTGCCATCTTCGGCGCGGGCCCGACCGACTGGAAAGTGATCAACAACTACCTCGTCGAGAAGGCCACCTGGAACCCGCTGCACACGACCGACCCCGAGCTGGCCAAGCTGATCAAGTCCTACCCGGCCGCGGCCGAGAAGGACCATGCCAAGATCATCGGCGAGATCAACAGGTTCCTCGTCGACAACGTCTGGTTCGACCCCTGGCTGTTCCTCGAGGAGCAGTACTTCGTGGCCGGCCCTGTCAGCGTGACGCTGCAGAAGGACCAGAACATTCCGTCGATCTACAACTACGCGCCCGCCGGCGAGTAGGAACGCGCCGTCTCCGGACGGGCCGGCCTCGGTCCGCCCGGAGACGGCGCCGGAAAGGCAGTCAAGTTGTTGGCGTTCCTCGCGAAGAGAACCGGCGCGGGTCTGTCGGTGCTCCTGGTGGTCCCATCCCTCACGTTCCTGCTCATGTACGGCAACGCGGCCAACGCCGCACGGCAGATCCTGGGTGAGAACGCGACGCCCGAACAGATCGCCGCCAAGTCGGCCGCCCTCGGTGTCGACAGACCGCTGTTCGTGCAGTTCATCGACTATGTGGGGCAGTTGTCCGTGGGTGACCTCGGCCGCTCCTGGTTCACGGCGGAGCCCGTGGGCTCCCTGCTCACCAGCCGGGCCACCGTCACCCTCACGGTCGTGATCGGCTCGATCCTGGTCTCGACGCTGCTCGCCTTCGCCCTGGGCGTCACCGCCGCGCTCCGCCGGGGCGCCGTCGACATCGCGCTCCAGGTGCTCGCGATCGTCGGCTTCGCGGTGCCGGGCTTCTGGCTCGCGCTGCTGCTCGTGTCGGGTCTCGCGCTGCAACTGCGGCTCTTTCCCGCGACGGGATTCGTCCCCTTCACCGCCTCGCCCGGCCAGTGGCTGGCGTCGATCACCCTGCCCGTCGTCGCACTCATGGTCGGCGCCGTCGCCGGGGTGGCGCAGCAGGTGCGCGGCGCCGTGATCGACGTCCTCGAGCAGGACTACGTACGGACGCTCCGTGCGCGCGGCCTGCCGTCCTGGCGGGTCGTCGCGCACGTCCTGCGCAACGCGAGCGCGCCGGCGCTGACGGTCGTCGCGCTCACCTTCATCGGCACGCTCAGCGGTGCCGTCTTCGTCGAGCGCATCTTCGCGCTCCCCGGGCTTGGCCTGGCCGCCACGAACGCGGCGGTCAACGGCGACGTGCCGGTCATCATGGGCGTGGTCCTGGTGATGACCGCCATCGTCGTGCTGGTCAACCTCGTCGTCGACCTCGCCATCGGTCTTCTCAACCCGAAGGTGCGCCTTTCATGAGCCAGATCGTCTCGATCCCGGCCCTCCCCGCGGCCCCGGCGCGGCGTGGTGTCATCGGCAAGGTGCTGCACGACCCCCTCGGGATCATCTCGCTGGTGGTCCTGCTGCTCATCCTGCTCGCGACCGTGCTGGCGCCCGTGCTCGCCCCGCAGGACCCGGGCCGGTCGTCGCTCGACGACATCTTCGCGCCGATCTCCGCCGCGCACCCGCTCGGCGGCGACAGCGCCGGCCGCGACCTGCTCTCCCGGCTGCTGTACGGCGCCCAGGTCAGCCTGCTCGGCGCGAGCATCGCCCTGCTCACCTCGCTCGTCATCGGCCTGCCGGCGGGACTCATCGCCGGCTACTACGGACGGACGTTCGACTCGGTCTCCTCGTGGGCCGCCAACCTGCTCCAGGCGCTGCCCGCGATCATCGTCCTGCTGGCGCTGCGCACGGTGTTCGGCCCCTCCATCTGGACGTCGATGGTCATCTTCGGCGTCATGCTCGCGCCCGGCGCCTACCGCCTGGTACGCGCCACGGCGAGCGGGGTGCGCAACGAGCTCTACATCGACGCCGCCCTGGTGTCCGGTCTGAGCGACACCAGGATCATCGCCCGGCACATGCTCCGCGTCGTACGAGGCCCGCTCATCATGCACAGCGCGATGGTGCTGGCGATCTGCATCAACATCCAGGCCGGACTCGAGTTCCTCGGCTTCGGCGACCCGCAGACCGCGAGCTGGGGCTCCATGCTCAACGAGGGCTTCCTCAACATCTTCCAGGCTCCGCAGATGCTGTCGTGGCCCGGCCTCGCCCTCTTCCTGACCTCGGCCGCCCTCGCGCTGTTCGCCGGCAGCCTGCGGGACGCCCTGCAGGCGGGCACCGCGAAACCGGCCCGGCGCCGCCGCGTCGCCGCTCCCCCGGCGGGGACCGCACCGGACGCGCCGCCCTCCGGCCCGCCGGCCGGGAACGGGGAGAGCCCGCCGGACGCGCTGCTGTCGATCCGCGGCCTGCGCGTCGCCTACGGCGGCGGCTCGGTCGAGGTCGTGCACGGGGTTTCGCTCGATGTCGCACGCGGCGAGGTCGTCGGCCTGGTCGGCGAGTCCGGATCGGGTAAGACCCAGGTCGCGCTCTCGGTGCTCGGCCTGCTGCCCACCGGCGGCGAGGTCACCTCCGGGGCGATCGCGCTCGCCGGCGAGCCGCTGCTCGGCCGCCCGGCGTCGTTCCTGCGCACCGTGCGCGGGCGGCGGATCGGCTACATCCCGCAGGAGCCGATGAGCAACCTCGACCCGTCGTTCCGGGTCGGCAACCAGCTCAGCGAGGTCGTCCGGGTGCACCTCGGTCTCTCCCGCGCGGCGGCGCGTGACCGCGTGCTCGACCTGCTCGCCCGGGTCGGCATCCCGGACCCGGCGCGCACGTACCGCGCCTTCCCGCACGAGATCTCCGGCGGTATGGCGCAACGGGTCCTGATCGCCGGGGCCGTGTCCTGCGACCCCGAACTGCTCATCGCCGACGAGCCGACCACGGCACTCGACGTCACCGTGCAGGCCGACATCCTCGACCTGCTCCGTGACCTGCAGCAGGAGAAAGGTCTTGGCGTGCTGTTCGTGACGCACAACTTCGGTGTCGTGGCCGACGTCTGCGACCGCGTCCTCGTGATGCGGCAGGGCGAGATCGTCGAGGACCGGCCCGCCCAGGAGATCTTCGACACGCCACGGCACGACTACACCCGGTTGCTGCTCGGCTCGATGCTCGACGGGCGGCCGGCTCGGCTCGCCCGCGCGGCGGCTACGGGGGACGGTCGTGCCTGAATCACTGCTCGAGGTCCGGGACCTCGTCGTCGAGTACCCGTCGAAGGGGCTCCGCTCGAAACCGTTCCGCGCCCTGCACGGGGTCTCGATCGACGTGCGGCCCGGCGAGACCGTCGGTCTGGTCGGCGAGTCGGGCTCCGGCAAGACCACACTCGGCCGCGCCATCCTCGGCCTCGCTCCGGTGACCGAGGGCTCGATCCGGTTCGAGGACCGCGAGATCGGGCACGCCTCGCGCCGCGACCGTCGCGGGCTCGCCCGCGACCTGCAAGTGATCTTCCAGGACCCCTACACCTCGCTCAATCCGAGCATGACGGTCGGCGACATCCTCACCGAGCCGCTCTGGGTCACGGGCGTCAGGCGTCAGGCCGCCCAGACCCAGGTACGCGAGCTCCTCGACAAGGTCCGG
Source organism: Nonomuraea sp. NPDC050643 (assembly GCF_040654715.1). Classification (NCBI taxonomy): domain Bacteria; kingdom Bacillati; phylum Actinomycetota; class Actinomycetes; order Streptosporangiales; family Streptosporangiaceae; genus Nonomuraea; species Nonomuraea sp. NPDC050643. The sequence goes on from NZ_JBFAIM010000011.1 coordinate 184,164, forward strand.
CTGCCGAAGGACGCCGTGGACCGTTACGCGCGGGAGTTCAGCGGCGGCCAGCGCCAGCGGGTCGCCATCGCCCGGGCCCTCGCGCTGCGGCCGAAGCTCGTCGTCTGCGACGAGCCCGTGTCGGCACTCGACCTGTCGACCCAGGCGACCGTGCTCGACCTGCTGATCGAGCTGCAGGAGTCGCTCGGTGTGGCCTACCTGTTCGTGTCGCACGACCTGGGCGTGGTGCGCTACATCAGCCATCGGGTGGCCGTCATGTATCAGGGCCGGCTGGTCGAGGAGGGGGACGGGGACGTCGTGACGTCGAGCCCCGAGCATCCGTACACCCGGCGCCTGCTGCTCGCGGCCCCCGTCCCGGATCCGAGCCGGCAGGCCGCCAACCGGGCCGACCGCCACCGGCTGCTCGCGCAGCAGGCGGAGCTTTAGGGCCGGCACCTGCGTCTTCCAGGCCGTCGCGAACCTCGTGACGGCCTGGAAGACGCCTGCGCGTTCCCGGCGTGGAGCCCTCAGGCGCCGGGGAAGTACTGCGTCCAGCCGGGGCCGAGCTCGATCCGGCTGGCGAAGTTGTTGGCGCCCCTGCCGTTCCAGACCTGGAGGTGGTCGTTGAGGACGGCCGCCATGTCGGTGTGGCCGTCGCCGTTGACGTCGCCCAGGTTCATGAGCGTGCCCGCGTACGGCGTCCAGCCCGGGCCCAGGGCGATCGCGCCGGAGAAGTTGTTGGCGCCCCTGCCGTTCCACACGTGCAGGGTGCCGTCCCTGACCGCCGCGATGTCGCCGATGCCGTCGCTGTTGAAATCGCCGCCGATGGGCCGGCTGTAGACCGACCAGTTGGCGCCGACCTCGATGCGGCTGGAGAAGTTGTTGGCGCCTCTGCCGTTCCACAGGTGCAGGTGGTCGTCGGCGATCGCGCCGATGTCGGTGTGACCGTCGCCGTTGACGTCGCCCAGGTTCATGAGCGTGCCCGCGTACGGCGTCCAGCCCGGGCCCAGGGCGATCGCGCCGGAGAAGTTGTTGGCGCCCCTGCCGTTCCACACGTGCAGGGTGCCGTCCTTGACGGCCATCAGGTCGCTGATCCCGTCGCCGTTGAAGTCGCCGGCGATCGGCCTGCTGTACTGCCCCCAGTTGGCGCCGATCTCGCCGCGGGCGGTGAAGTTGTTGGCGCCCCTGCCGTTCCACACGTTCAGCGTTCCGGTGGCGGCGGAGAAGATGTCGCCGATGCCGTCGGAGTTGAAGTCCGCGCCGGACAGGCTGGGCTTCCGGCAGCCGTTGAGGCTCTCGACGTTGCGCCACTCGCCGCCCGGGGCGGGTCCGTACGCTCTGCCGTCGAACCTGGCCGTGACGCGCTCGGCACCCTCGAAGCCCCAGCTCGCGGACCCGTCGCCGTTGGCGTCGTAGCCCTGCTCGTAGTGCAGGTGCGGGCTGCCGTTCGAGGTCGGCCCGGTGTGCCCGACCCGGCCGATGTTCTGGCCCCGCGTGACCTGGTCGCCCACGTCCACGGAGCGCGACTGCAGGTGGAGGTAGGTGGTGAAGTGGCCGCCGCCGTGATCGATCTGGATCACGTTGCCGGCGTTGGAGTGGTAGAAGGACTGGTTCACCCTGCCGGCGGCGGGCGCGACCAGTTGCGAGCCCTCGGTTGCCGACTGTGGCTCACGGACCATGTCCAGTGAGGGGGCGTGTGTCGAGTCCCAGGTGTTCAGGCGCCACTTCTGGCCGCAGGGGAAGGGCAACTGGAAGTCGGGGGCCGCGGCGGCGGGGGTCGATGCCGTGACCAGGCCACCGGCGACGACCGCGAGGAACATGGCTGCGCCGGCTAAGCGTCTTTTCAGCACGTCGTACCTTTCGCAAAGGGATTTGCGGAGAAGGCCCGACACTCGGGAGCAGGCTCCGTCGCGCGTGTCGAGACGTTACCCGACAGTAGGTACCGTGGGTATGCGCCGGGTATGTCGCGACCAGCCCTCTTACGACGAAGGACGAGCGGGAGCAGTGGCGGCGCGGCCCGGCTGGGCGGCTCGTGGGCGCATGATGAGCGCGGCGACATGGTACGAGCAGGGAATCGGGCCGGCATTGGCGTAGGCATGGTCGACGTCGGCGGCGAAGTAGACCGAGTCGCCTTGGTTCAGCTCGATGGCCCGGTCGCCGATGGTCAGCCGGAGGGTGCCGGATTCGACGACGACGTACTCGTGCGAGCCCGGAGCGTACGCCGCGAACCGCCCGGCGTCGCAGCCCACGGGCAGCAGGGTGCGGATCCATTCGAAATTCACGCCGGGGACCACGGGCGTGACGATCGTCCGGCGCCACCCGCCGGGCTCGTCGACGGTGTCCTGGTCGGCGGCACGACGTACGATGACGCGATTGTCCTCGAGCCGGGCGACCAGTTCGGCGAGCGGCACGCCCAGGCCGTCGGCGATGCGGCCGAGGATGACGATCGTGGGGGCCTTCCGGCCGCGCTCGACCGAGCTCAGCATGCTCACGCTGACGTCGGCCGCCTCGGCCAGCTCTTGAAGGGTCAGGGCCCGGCTGTGCCGAAGCTCCTGGAGCCGGCCGCCCAGAGCCACAAGATCCACCATTTACGCTATAATAACACGGAATTTCGCTATAGAGAAATGAGAAAGACCGTGGTGAAGCCCTCGGCCGTCATCCGCCCGGCGACTCCCGAAGACTTGAAGGCCGTCGCCGAGATCAGCGCGCACTACGTCACCCACAGCGTGGCCACCTTCGACGAGACACCCCGGGCGATGACGGACTGGCAGCGGTGGCTGGACGAGCTTACCGGGCGTGGCCTGCCCTTCCTGGTCGCCGACATGCCCGGCGGCGTGGCCGGCTACGCCTACGCCGGCCCCTGGCGTCCCAAACCGGCCTACCGTTACACCGTCGAGGACACCATCTACGTCGCCCCCGACCACATCGGCCAGGGGTTGGGCACCGCCCTGCTCGGCACGCTGGTGACCCGGTCCACCGAGGCCGGGATGCGGCAGATGATCGCGGTCATCGCCGACACCGGCGACCCCGGCTCGGCGACGCTGCACAGCCGCTTCGGCTTCGTCGAGACAGGCCGCCTGACCGGCGTCGGATTCAAGCACGGCCGCTCGATCGACACCACGCTGATGCAACGCCCCCTGCGGCCGGCGCCCGCCTAGACCGGGGCCCGCGGTGTGAGACGCTCCCGGCACCGGCAGGTCGCCGTCAGCGCAGGTCGCGCTTGAGGATCTTGCCGGTCGCCGTCATCGGCAGGTTCTCGCGGAACTCGACGATCCGCGGGTACTTGTAGGCCGCCATGTTCTCCCGGCACCAGGCGACGAGCTCGTCCTCGCTCGCCGTCGCCCCGAGCGCCGGGATGACGTAGGCCTTGACCTCCTCGCCGTGCGAGCCGTGGGGCACGCCGACCACAGCCGCCAGCGAGACCGCCGGGTGCGTCATGAGCACCTCCTCCAGCTCGCGCGGGTAGACGTTGAAGCCGCCCCGGATGATCATGTCTTTCGTACGGTCGATGATGGCGTAGTAGCCGTCCTCGTCGCGGGTGGCGATGTCGCCGGTGCGGAACCAGCCGTCCCGCAGGACCTCCTCGGTGGCCTCGGGCCGCCTGTAGTAGCCCTTCATCACGTTGTGCCCGCGGACGGCGATCTCGCCGGGGCCCTCGCCCTCGATGGTGTTCCAGTCGTCGTCCACCAGCCGCATCTGCACGCCCCAGACGGGGTAGCCGACGGTGCCGGGCTTGGTGGGCCGCCCGAGCTGGTTGAAGCTGGCCACCGGGGAGGTCTCCGACAGGCCGTACCCCTCCAGGATCGGGATGCCGAAGGTGGCCTCGAAGTCCTTGAGCACCTCGACCGGGGAGGAGGCCCCGCCCGCCACCGCCACCCGCAGCGTCGAGGGCGCCTCGGCCCCGTCGGCGTGGATCTTCGACAGCAGCGCCCAGAACATCGTCGGCACCCCGGCGAACATCGTCACCTTCTCCCTGCGCATGAGCTCCAGCGCCTCGCCGGGCTCGAAGCGCGGCTGGAGTACGAGGGTGGCGCGGCGGCGCAGGCTCACGTTCATGACCGCGATCTGGCCGAAGGAGTGGAAGAGCGGCAGCACGGTGAGCGCGACGTCGCCGTCGGGGTCGGCGGGGAACATCTCGTCGCTGACAATGGTGTTGGTCAGGATGTTCATGTGGGTCAGCTCGGCGCCCTTGGGCTGACCGGTGGTGCCGGAGGTGTAGAGGATGGCCGCGGTGTCGTCCGGCGCGGTCTGCACCGTCTCGAACTCCTCGGACATACCGCCCAGCGCCGCCCAGAACGATTCGCCGTGCTCCGACTCGGTGGCCAGCGGCGTGGCGGGCAGGACGAAGAAGAGCTCGCAGCCCTCGGCGGCGTCGAAGGCCTCCCGCCCGCGCGCCCCCATGGGCAACTCGGCGGAGCCCTCGAAGCAGAAGAACGCCTTGGTGTCGCTGTCGGTCAGATGGTAGGTGATCTCACGCGGCTGGAGCAGCACGTTGAGCGGGACCACGGTCGCCCCGGCCTTGAGGATGCCGAAGTAGACGAAGGGGAAGTAGGGCAGGTTCGGGCAGAGCAGCGCGACCTTGTCACCCCTGCCGATCCCCCGGGCCACCAGGAGGTTGGCCACCTGGTTCGCGACGGAGTCCACCATGGAGTACGGCAGGCGCAGGTCGCCGAAGACCAGTGCGGTGCGGTCCGGAACATGGCGGGCGCTGTCTTCCAGAATGATCGACAGATTGAGCATCGCGGCCCTTTCCTCGGGGGGTTCGAACACCCACCCTGGCTGTGTCGCGGAGGACGTTCGTACGCCCCACAGGATGCGGCACCGATGCGGTCGGCGCTTGTACGAACGTGCCGATTCAGGGCAGCCAGTCAATGGCGGCGGCCAGCGTGGAGGGCGCGGTGCCGAAGTTGTGCCTGAAGACCCGGGTGAAATGTGACCCGTCGGTGAATCCGGCGCCGTGGGCGGCCATCGTCAACGACTCTCCGGCGGCCACCAGCCTGATCGCATGCTGAAGGCGCTGCCAGCGCACGTAGGGCCGCAGGGGAATCCCCACCTGCGCGCTGAACAGGTGCGCCAGCCGGCTCGGGGACATGTGCACCGCGTCCGCGACCATGCCCAGCCGTACCGGCCCTCCGGCCAGGAGCGTGGGAATCACGGCCATCGCCATCTCCACCGCCGGGTGCATCGGGACCTCTTCGGCGTCACGCCGGCCCGTCCAGTCCTCGACCAGCTTCAGGGCGGCCGCGGCTTCCATGGGAGGCTCCGTGGTGCCGGCGTGCGCCAGGTGGGGGAAGGGCGGCCTCCAGGTCGAGGCGGCGGCTCCCGCGCCTGAACGGGCGAGCAGGGAACGGCCTGGCGCGCTGTCCGGTTCGAGTTGAGCCAGCAGGGCCCCGCGAGCTCCCGTGACGATGGTGTGGCCGGTGTCGGGGGGAATGACCGCGCTACGGGTGGTCAGTCGCCGGCCGAAGGCGTCGGCCATGGTGAAGGGCTCCGCGGAGACGATCAGGTGGACCGCGTGGTGCGCGTGCAACTGGTTCGTGCCGATGGTTCCGCCGTACAGCAGGACGCCGGGGCGGAGTACACACCAGCCGCGCCAGTGCTGCGACATCGCGCCTCCTTTCCGGATGAGATTGTCGCAAGCTCTCACCGTCGTGGCGATTCCCGGCCGAGGTAGCCCGCAGCGACAGGCGGAAGACAGAGGGGCGAGGCACCCCCTCTCCTAGGGTGACGAGCGAAGCTTTCCGTACCGGACCAGGGCTCGTTTCGCCTCTATTCCGCTCCAGAAGGGATTTCGATGCGCAAGCTCATCCAGATCAGCGCTCTCGCCATCGCTTTGGGAACCGCCGCACTCGTTCCCGGCACCGCCCAGGCTGCCCCGTCGGCACAGTCAGGGATAATGGCGGAGAATCGTTTCGAGGATTACACCAACAGTTTCCTGTGCAACGCCAGCCTGGGCATCAAGCGCGCGGCCGGCTACCAAACCGACCCACGTTCCGGAAACTGTCACTACAACAGCTTCGTGAATTTCTGGTACTTCTGGTACTGCTACCCCGCCGGCGCCTTCTGCCCGCCGGCCCGGGAGTCCTGACGCCGACGACACCACAATCCGGTACAGCCGCTTCTCTTGCTCGGTGACGAACAGGAAGCGGCTTTACCGGACGGCAGCGGGCTATGGTCCCCGGCTGATCCGGCGAAACACCACCGCTGATATGTGGTGCGCATCGATGAATCCGAAGTGCCGGGAGTCTCCGCTCACCTGGGCGTTGTCTCCGAGCACCGCGACATGGCCGTGAGGCACGATCCCCGTGGTCGTGTCAGATCTGCCCAGCATCTCAGGCGGCACCGGATCGCCGCCGACCGCCGCGACCCTTTTCAGCATATGAGGAGAGGCCGGCGTGAAGGGCTGGTTCGTGAGGCCGGCGCGTGAATGCCGCAGCCCGTTCAGGACGACCACGTCGCCGACCTGGACACGCCCCGGCCGGCACTTCCTGGCCAGCAGGCGATCCCCGTGGCGGTAGGCCGGCTCCATGCTCGGGCCGTTGACGAGCACGACCAGCAGGCGGCGGCGGGCGTAGAAGAGTCCCGCCAGGATCACGATGAACATCACTGCGCTTCCCAGCCTCCACCGGCGGAACTGATCCGAGCGGTGCGGCGTCGACACCGCTCGGATCAATTGCCGGTCGATTTTCCGCGCCGTCAGCAGTCGATCCCCGAGTTGAAGCAGTTGCCGCACTTCAGATATCCGCCGGCGCCCGGCTGGCCCACCCATTCACAGGGCCGATAGTAGTTCTTGCGCTCGAACGGGTTGGGCTTGGCGCAGTAACAGAACTGCACGACCACGGCCGCGGCGGTGGTACGTGGCACGACGAGTTGCACGAAGCGGTCGGCGAAGCCGGCGAGCAGGTTCATTTGAGCCTCCGAGACGAGTCGTTCTTGGCGCCGTACGGGAATGGCCCACGCGGATGCGGAGCCATTCCCGTGCGGCCGGGCACCCACGACGTGAGGCCCAGAAGTTTTGTGGTCGCGCTTCGCCTAGCAGGTCCGGCCGGCGTACCACGCGCCGTTGACCGCAGGATGAATGCCCAGAGTGGTGACGCCGGGACCGACGCACTTGTCGAAGTCGGAGCCGATCAGCCGGCTCACGCGAATGACGACCCTGTTATAGTCACAGTGGTTGTACTTCGCGAGACCGCTGGAAATGAACCAGCCGCACGGCGAATCCGCGGCGGCTCCGGCCGCGGTCGCCGACGTCGCGGCCTGCGCCGGAGCCGAGCCGACGGCGAACATACCGGCGACCACCGCGAGGCCGGCGAGAGTAGTGCGAACTTTCCTCGACATTTACTACCCTTTCTCGATTACCGGGCTCCACCTGAGAAAAGCCCAGACTGCCGGCGAAAAGACACCCACAGGGCATGTCGAATTCGCCGCCATATCAGATCTTCTTCGGCCGGGAAGTAGGGCGGCGTCGGGAACGACCATCACCGGCGTGAAGCCGTGCCGGCGTTGAAGCAGCCGGTCGCAGGATGGTTGATCACCGTCTGGTCAGCCTTCGGGCACCGTTTCCTCCCGCCTCCCAAGAGCGACCTGGCATCAGTGTGCACAATCACCCCTTTCGGCACCCTGCCCGCGAACTGTCACGCCGCTGTCGAAGGGCGGCGTCCTCATCCACAGGTGCCGAGGGCCGATGTGGCATGAATCAGCAGGCGTCCCCGGTCACCACAGCCCGGCCCCTGCGCCCCGGCACGACCAGGATGCCGTCGGTGATCAGCATGAACCGCTCGAAGGCCGGTACGACCACGTGCACGGCGGTGACCTCGCCGGGAAGGGCGCACACCGTACGGTGGTAGACGGCGTGGCCCCGTGCGCCGAGCAGCGCGGCCACCTTCCGCAACTGGACCGCAGGAGGCCCCGCCGGCGCGGCGTCCCCTTGGAAGGGGACCACCCGCGCCCCGGACAGGACGCCGGTGAGATCGAACTGCCCGCACGCGTGCAGCGCGGGGTGCGCCGCCAGCTTGGACAGGTCGCCGCGCGCCGGGGGCCCGGAGCTCGGCAGGCTCTCGCCGAGCGTGATCTGGACGAGCTCGGTGAGGGCGCGCCAGGCGGCGTAGGCAGGGCTCAGCGAGGTCCCGGCGCCGCGCCGGTGCTGGTGGCCGGGGGTGGGAGCCGTGTACGCCAGCATCGTCGGCACCCCGGCGTCGGTGGTGATGTCCAGCAGGTGCACCGGTGACCCGGTCACCTCCTGCGCCGTCGCGTACGCCCGGGCGGGGCCGTCCGGGAGCGTCCCCGGGTCGATCACCCTGGGCCGGAACTCCCTCCCGCTCAGGAAGGCCCGCACCAGGAGCAGGGACAGGGCGTCCCGCTCGATGGCCTCGTTGAGGGCGTGCAGCAGCGCCTCGGCCGCCGTCACGCCGATGGCCGAACCGCTGTTGCAGCTGTAGCGCATCAGGTGGGTGTAGTCGCAGTCGTCCCCGGCCAGCTCACGCAGCCGCGCGCCACCGGATTCGACGTACCACGGGGCGAACAGGAACAGCGGCACCAGCGCCGCCTCGCCCCCGTCGAGTGCGCGGTAGCGCAGGCAGGCCATCCGCCGGCCGGGCATCCCGGCCAGCAGCAGCGCGCAGGGGTCCGCCTGGAGAGGCCCGCCGGCGATCCGGGCGGGCGCGGCCTGCTCCACGACGGCGGGATCGAACTGGGCCGGGCCGGTGAGGAAGTGCTCGACGGCCTCGAACAACGCGCCGACGCGGGCCTCCTCCGGGCGCCCCTTCCCCATCCCGTACGCGACCGGCGCGGCCTCCCCCGCACCGTCGAGCAGCCGGCACCACCAGGCGGTCGGATCGCGCCCAGGGCCCGCGTCCACGAGATCGGCCCGCAGGCCCAGCGCGCCGAGCGCCGTCACCGCCCGCCGTCGGGCCTCGTCCAACGGGACCGCCCGCTCGACCTCGCAGAATTCAGGAGTGCGGCCGCGCATCATGATCGGTCATCGCGGACAGCAACTCTTCCAGCCAGTCGAGCTCGACAACGGTCAGATACTGCAGGATTTCCGTGGGCGAAGGGGTGACAAAATCCACCGTATTTCCCATGACGCATTCGCCTCCTTTTGCTGCTCACTCTAGCTCCACCTCGACAAAGCCCCAGAAAAGTCTGCTTGCCTCTACTTTGATGACATATTTCGTTATGAAGAGCCGGTAAAAATGCCTCATCGGCGGGATTGGACGACATCCTGCGGGGAAACGCGGCCCCGAAAACGCGCGAACCGGTGGACGGCGCCGCGCGGACGCGCTTTGGTGGGGAACCGTGCGCGTCGTCGGGATATGGATCTCCCTGATGATCGTCGTCGTGGCGACGCTGGTCAGGGTGGAACGCGGCCTTGCGGTGGACGTGCTCGTCACGATCGGCGGTGGCGCCGTGTGCGTGGTGGTGGTCGTGCTCTGGTCTCGATGGGGGAGGCGACTGGCCGCTGAAGGACGCAGGCGTAGACGGCGGACGTTGTACGCGCTGGTCATCCTGATCAGCGTCGGCTGGGCGGCGTTCAACGGCCTGGAACCCGTCTTGGCGCGGTGGGCGAACGGCGTGAGCACCGAGAAATCCCGGCTGGGCTTCACCACCATGCTGTGGTGGGGACGGATCGGCAAGGGGCTGCAGTTCGTCGCCGGCCTGGTCGTCCTGCTCGACCTGGCCGATCCGGACAGGCTGCGGGAGGCGGGCAAGCGGGCCAGGCTCCGGCAGCGCGGCATCGACCCGAAGATGGACGAGCGACGGAGCACCGACACCTACATCCGGACGGCCGCCTGGCTGTACGAGCACATCGTCACCCACCCGCCGCAACCGGGGCCGCCCATCGGAGGCATCCAGCGGTTGCAGCGGGGTGATCCCGTCCTGGTCGATGCCGGGAGCGTGGCCGACGTACCGGGCGGAGCGCCGTTCAGCCTGCTCGACTACCACGTTCTCCATGCCCGGTTCAGCGGCGAGGTGGACGGGCGGGCGATCACCTCCAATGACGAGAAGCGGCTGTACGACATGGTGTGGGATCTCATGACCGAGCGCCTCACCGCCGAGGAGACCGCGCGGCTGCACCGGGCACGCGGATGGCGTGCGGGGCTCGCCAGGCTACTGGACCGCGAACGTCCCGCTCACCCGTTGCGGTGGTTCGGCTTGTTCCTGTTCACTTACGGTTTCGCCCTCGACCTGCTCGCTTCCTAGAGCATGCCCCCGTGCCCAGGTCAGGTCGTGTCCGGCGCTCCGCCCGCAATGGACACGGACGACGGATACGGCCGAAGATTGCCGGGTGTCGTCACCTCCTCCCGGGCGTGTGTTCAACGGGATCATCGTCGTTTCGGTTCTTGCCGGTGCGGTCGTGGTCGTAGTGCCGGCTCGTCACCTGTGGGCGCTGTGGCTGGCGGGCAAGCAGGTCGACGCGCTGCCGCTGTTCTGGGACGTGCCGGTTCTCATCTGGGGCCGGATCGGCAAAGTGCTGCAGTTCGCGGCGGGGCTGGCCGTCATCATCGATCTACTCGATCCCGACAGGCTGCGCGCCACGGGGCGGGAGGCCGGCCGGCGGCTGAGGGAACGCGAAGCGCAGCGGCAGTTGAGGCTCCGCCCGTACCGGCTGTCCGCTCTGCGAGGCAAGCTCTACGACAGTTTCGTCGACGTCCGGTTCGTGGTGGGGGGCGGGGCCGGGGATGGCGCCGTGTCCCTCAACACCCGACTGCCGAGCGGTTTCGGCCAGGACGCGCCCTTCACCCTCGAGGATTACCTCGACTTCCGTGAGCGGGTGCTGGCCGGGTTGGACGTCCGCACGGATGGCCGGCTGTCCAACGTACAGACCGAGAAGATCGGCGAGCAGGTCGACGCGTTCTTCAACGAGCATCTGTCGGCGCGGGAGAAAGCCCTGTACGAGCTGGGCCAAAGGAAATTGGGGAGATTGGCCGCGGTGGTCGGTGTGGCCCTGCTGGGCAGCATCGTCTCCTACGTGACCGTGGGGTTCTCGCTGGAATGGATATTCCTCCATGGCGTGCTCGTGGTGGGCCTCCTCACGCTCATGTCGTCGGCAGGCGCCTACCTCGCGGCACTTCCAGGCCTGGCCCGTGAAGTGCCCGCGCTGCTGGCCGGATACCTCGCCACACACCTGCTCGACCGCACCCGCCCGCTGCACGCCTTCCGCAAGATCGCCGTGGTGCTGTTCGTCATCGGCTTCGGCCTGGATCTGCTCGCGTCGTGACCCGGCATCCCCTCAAGGACCCAGGATCACGTGAGCAGGGTGTGGGCCAGGCCGACGGCCGCGCCGCCCGCGATGAGCCAGGCGTTGTTGATGGTGGTCTTCCACAGCAGCACCAGGGCGATGACGGCGATGGCCGTGGTCAGCGGGTCGACGATCGCGGTACGGGCGAGCTGGTAGGAGACTCCGGCCATGAGCGCCAGCGCGGTGGCGTTCAGGCCGTCGAGCAGGGCGGAGGTCCATGCGGTGGAACGCAGCCTGTCGGTGATCTTGGTGAGCAGGCCGACGAAGACGAAGGACGGCAGGAAGATGGCCACGGTGGCCAGGAACGCCCCGATGGGGCCGGCGATCAGGTAGCCGATGAAGGTGGCGGTGGTGAAGACCGGGCCGGGGGTGACCTGGCCGATGGAGACGGCGTCGATGAGCTGGCCGGAGGTGATCCAGCCGAGCCGGTCGACGAAGTCTCCCTGGAGGAAGGCCAGCAGGACGTACCCGCTGCCGTACAGCACTGAGCCGATCTTGAGCATGGTGAGGAACAACTGGGCTAGCTGGCCGCCCGTCGGATCGCCGAACAGCGGCTGGCCGCCGGCCATGAGCAGCGGGGCGGCGAGCAGGCCGTGCAGGCCGGCGCTCCGGCGCAGCAGGTGGACGGCGGCGGCCAGCAGCGCGCCGGACGCGAGGATCAGCAGTTCGTTGACCCCGAGCAGGTAGGCGGCCAGCGCGGCGACGGTCAGGACGCCCAGCCACACGGTCGTGAGGACGGTGCGCAGCAGGCCGAACAGGGCATGGGCGATGACGGCGATCACCACCGGGACGATGCCGTACAGCAGACCCTCGGCGGCCGGCGTGCTGCCGTAGGTGACGTACGCCCAGGCCAGCGCGGTGACCATGAGCGCGGCCGGAAGGATGAAGCACAGCCCGGCGGCGAGCAGGCCACGCCCGCGGGCCCGGTCGAAGCCCAGGTGGATGGCCAGTTCGGTGGAGTTGGGGCCGGGGATCAGGTTGGTGGCGCCCATCAGGTCGACGAAGCGCTCGTCGCTGACCCAGCGGCGGCGGCGTACCAGCTCGTCGCGCATCATCGCGGTGTGCGCGGCCGGGCCGCCGAAGGCGATGGCGCCCAGCTTGAGGAACACCAGCGCCACCTCCCGGACCGCGCGCCAGGACGCATCGGTCCCGTCCGGCCTGCCCCCGCCGGGATCATCGGGGGGATGTTCGTCCATCACTGTGGCCGTCCTCTGACGTGGGCTCGACATTGAGCTGATGCCCTGTGCGTGTCCTTCGGGCGATCGGCAAGCCCATTCTCCTGGGCAGGCGGCGTCAGCAGCCGCGTGGGACCACCAGGCCGGATTCGTAGGCGAAGACCACGAGCTGGGCGCGGTCACGGGCATGGAGCTTGGTCATGGCCCGGTTGACGTGGGTCTTCGCGGTCAGCGAGCTGATCACCATGCGGTCGGCTATCTGGTCGTTGGACAGGCCCTGCGCGACCAGGGCGACCGCCTCGCGTTCGCGGTTGGTCAGCTCTTTCAGCCCCGTGCCGGAGCCCGTGGGGAGCGGCTGGGTGACGTACCGGTTGATCAGTTTGCGGGTGATCGACGGTGCGAGCAGGGCGTCACCGCGCGCGGCGACGCGTACGGCGTGCAGGAAGTCCTCCGGCACGATGTCCTTGACCAGGAAGCCGGCCGCGCCGGCGCGCAGCGCGTTGAAGACGTACTCGTCCAAGCCGTAGTTGGTCAGGATGACGACGTGCACCCCGGCCAGGGCCGGGTCCGCGGCGATGCGCCGGGTCGCCTCGATGCCGTCGACGACCGGCATCTGGATGTCGATGAGCGCGATGTCGGGCAGGTGCTCCCTGGCCAGCGCCAGTCCCTGCTCCCCGTCGCCGGCCTCGGCCACCACCTCGATGTCGTCCTCGAGGTCGAGCAGCGCGCGGAATCCGCCGCGCAGCAGCGGCTGGTCGTCGACCAGCAGGACACGGATCATGACGTCCGGTCCACGGGAAGTTCGGCCTGGACGGTGAAGCCGCCCTCGCCGCGCGGCGCCGCCCGCAGCCGGCCGCCGAGGGCGGTGACGCGTTCGCGCATCCCGAGCAGTCCGACGCCGGGCACCAGTGCGGCGCCCGGGGTGGCCTTGCCGTCGTCGTCGACGCGTACCTCCAGGGTGTCGGGACGGTAGTCGATCCGGACCGACGCCGTCGCGGCGGCGGCGTGACGGGCGATGTTGGTGAGGGACTCCTGAACGATCCGGTAGACGGTCCGGTCCACCGCCGCCGGCACGTCGGGGCGCTGTCCCTCGATGGTCAGCGTCGCGTCCAGGCCGTTCGTCCGGGCCCGTTCCACCAGCTCCGCGACGTGGTCGAGCCCACGCGGTGGGGCCGTGTCGTCGTCGCGCAGCGCCTCCAGGGTCGCGCGCAGCTCCCGGGTCGCCTCGCGGCCGGCCTCCTGGATCACCAGCAGCGCCTCCGGCACCTGTTCGCCCCGCTTGCGGGCCACGTGGACGGCGACTTCGGCCTGCACCTTGATGATCGAGATCTGGTGGGTGAGCGAATCGTGCAGCTCCCGCGCGATGTGCAGCCGCTCCTCGTCGGCCCGGCGCCGCGCGGTCTCCTCCCGGGTACGCTCGGCTTCGTCCGCCCGCCGCTCGGCCTGCCGCAGCGCCTCACCCGCGGCACCGGCCGCGATCAGCCAGGCCAGTTCGAGGGCGCCCCGGGCCTGGGCGAACGCCTCGCCCGTGTCGTGCAGGCCCGAGGCCAGGGCCGCGAGGGGCAGGGCGGCCAGCATGGTCACGCTCGCCACCACCGTGACGGTGCGGTGTCCCGCCCGTACGGCGGCGTACACCGCGAAGAGGTACGCGATGGCCGGCACGTCGAAACCGGCCGCCTGGTATCCCACGGCGCACAGCCCGGTGACGGCCAGGACGGGAACCGGAGCCCGGCGGCGCACGACCAGCGCCAGGCCGCCGGCCAGCAGCAGCGCGTGGCCGAGCAGATCGAGGTACGTGCCGGAGTGCCCCCCGGACAGGCCGGTGACCAGCAGCGTCGCCGCCACACCGACGGCGATCGCCCAATCCGTGACCCCGGGTCGTCCTGTGCTCATGCGCGCACCTTAACCCGATGCCCGCGCGGACGACTCCTGCGCGCGGACGATCGGCCGGCTACCGCACCCGCGGTAGCTTCGCGGCTCCTGCGGCAGCGGCGGTAGCCGGCTGCGGCAGCGGCGGCAGCGCGAAGTGTCCGCGTCCGCCGGACGACCGGCGGCGGACCCGGCGGACATGATCAGGTGACACCCCGTCGTAGGAGGAGGGCACCTCATGCCAGTCCGATTCGTGCTTACCGTGGCCGGGGCCGCTCTGATCGGCGCCCTCGGGCTCGCCGCGCCGGCGACCGCGGACGTCCTGGTCCAGCCGGACCCCGTCAGCGCCTACACCCTGACCGCCGGGCGGCTCTGGTCAGTGGTGGCCGCGCTGCTGGGGCTGGCCGGCGTGGTCATCGGCGGGCTCACCCTGACCCGCTCCGCCCGCCGGGGCGGCCCCGGCACCGGACGGAACGGGGCCATCGTGGCCCTGGCCGCGGGACTGGCCGGCGCGGTCATCGGCGGGCTGGTCGTGGCCGCCGCCGACGGCGGGCCCGGCACCGGTTACGGAATAGTCGGGGGCTACCTGGCCTTGGCGGTGGGGCTGATCAGCGTGGCCGTCGGCGGGCTGACTCTGGGCCGCTCCCGCCGGGCACGCCCGCGGCCCTCGGATCACAGTGCGGGTGGCGGGTAGGGCCGTTCGGGAACCAGCAGGTCGAAGTCGCCTCTGCTGACATGCGCCTGCTCCGCCAGGGCGTCACGACCGATGCCCGCCTCGGTGAGCAGCTCCACCGCTTTGGTCAGCAGGGTCGGTTGTTCGAGCGGGGGCCGAACGCCGGGCTCCTGCTGCCGCCAGCCGCGGCTGCTCATGGTGCTCATCGCGTTCCGATAGGTGACGTCACGCATGATTCCCAGCGTTCGCCCTCGGTAGAGTAGCGCGGCCATGCTGACCCCCCATTGCGCCTTGAGCGCGGCGAGGCGGTCCCACTGGGCCATGGCCGGAAGCTGCTCGGCGATCTCCTCCTCCGGCATGAGGAACTCGGCCGCGAAGCGGTGAGCCTGGTCCTCGACGATGCGGCTGCCGGGTTCGGCGTCGGCGTGCATGATCAGATGGCCGAGCTCGTGGCCGCCGTCGAACCGATTGCGGTAGTAGTCGCCCTTCGCCGGATTGAGCAGCACGAGGGGGCGAGGGTGAGCGCTCACACTGAAGGCGTCCAGCCGCCGGCTGACGGGCGGGAGATGGAGGGCGACGACACCATGCTGCTCCAGCAGACGTACGACGTGCCTGATCGGCCCTCGCGGAACGTTCAGCAGTTGGCGGGCGAGACGCGCCGCCTTGATGGGACCCTCTCCGGCGATCTCTTCGGGCCACACCGGATATTCGGGGATCGAGACGTCGGGCAGCTCCACGTAGTGTTCGAGGAGGGCGACGATGCCGGCCGCCAGGTGGCCATGGGACAGGGCCTGGTCTCGTTCGATCTGGCTGGTGGACCGGAGCGAACGGAAGTGCGCGTGCGCGCTGTCGACCGCCCGTGCGCCGTGACCGACGGTGAAGAACTCGACGGGAACGCCGAGCGCCAGGGCGAGCTGTGACAGCGTGCGCTCGGACGGTCGATGCGTTCCCGCCTCATACTGCCCCACCGCCGTCGGGGTCGTTCCGACGAGGGCCGCGAGCTGGTTCTTGCGCAGCCCCCGCAGCCGCCGGCCGATGGCGAGGCGTTGCGGGTCGAAGAAGGCGCGGGCGTCGGCGAGCCGACGGCTCGCCGACGAAGGGCGTCGATCGTTCACTGTCCGCTCTCGCTGAGGGTGTGCTGCCGCTGTCCGGCGACCTTGTGATCGCGAAGCAGCACCGGCACGTCTTCGGCGGGGTCGGCCCACAAGGGTTGCTGCTCGGGGAAGGTGGACTTGCGCGGATCCGGGCCCAACGCCTCCGGCGTGATCTTCCGGACCCACCACCAGGCCTCGCCCCCGTCGGAGTTGAACCGCGGCCGGCCGACGAACAACTCCAGCTCCAGGGGAGCCTCCGCCGCGCTGTGGGCGGCGACGAGGGTCACGACCTCGGACGCCTCGGGAGGGAGGGGGAAGGAGTCTCCGAAGTCGAAGGCCATCTGCGGGTTTTCGGTGTAGGTCTGGCGTGCGACGTCCTGCTTGGTGGGGCTGTCGCGATCCCACCGAAGGACGTGGACCTCC
Organism: Nonomuraea sp. NPDC050643; assembly: GCF_040654715.1. NCBI lineage: Bacteria > Bacillati > Actinomycetota > Actinomycetes > Streptosporangiales > Streptosporangiaceae > Nonomuraea > Nonomuraea sp. NPDC050643. The sequence goes on from NZ_JBFAIM010000011.1 coordinate 200,616, forward strand.
CCGAACCGGTGGCGCTTGAGCAGGACCCGGTATTTGCCGAGCCGCCATCCCGGTGAGCCGTTGAGATCGTCGCGGACGACCTGGCCCCTCAGCGGGTCACCGGGAGCGGGGTCCTCGCCGATGTGGAAGACCCGGTCGAGCCGTGACTCGAAAACGTCGAACGACGATGTCCCGTAGGAGCGTTCCTTGAAGCCGGCGTTTCGGCTCAGCGCTCCGAGCACCGCCAGCGTGGCCTCTTCGTGCGCTTGGTGCAGGGCGTGCAGGAATCCCGTCTCGTGCAGGAAATCCCAAACCTCCTCGGCCTCCATGGATCCAAATCTAGCAGAGGTAAGTACTTGATGTTTGAAAATGAAGTGCCGAGGAGATCGGAATGGTTCAGGAGGGCTGTGCCGCGCAGGTGAGGTCTCGCGCCGGGCGCTGCCCGGTGGTGAGGAATGTCGTCGCCGCGGTGTTCGCACACGTGTTCCCGCCGAACAGGTAGGCGCCGTGGCCGCCCTGGTCGACCGTCACCATCCGGGCCCGGTCGCCGAACGCCCGCCGCAACTTCCGCGCGCCGGTCAGCGGCGTCCCCGGGTCGCGGAGGTTCTGCATCATGAGCACGTTGGACGGGCCCAGGTCGCCGATGCGCACCGGCGGCTCGACGGGGTCGGACGGCCAGTACGCGCACGGCCGGATGTTGGCCGCGGCCGCGCCGAACATCGGATAGCGCTTCCGGTCGGCCTCGACGGCACGCTGGTAGGCACGGACGGACCTGGGCCAGCGCGAGTCGCCGGAGACCACGTACTGGTGGCTGGACAGCGCGTTGTCCGCGTCCGGGACGGGATCATCCGCCGCCCCGGACGGCGGCGCCTGTCCGGTGTCGAGCGACTGCCAGAGCCCGGCCAGCGTGGGCATCTGCGCGTCGCGGAAGAGGTAGCCGAACGTGACCATGCGGAACAACGCGCCGTCCACTCCCTCGGCCGGCGCCTTGTCCAGCCGTCCGGCAAGGTCGAAGTACTTGGCGGTCACCTCCTCCGGCGTGTCGCCCAGCCCGTACGCGGGGTGGGCGGCGGCGTACGCGGCGAAGTCCGGGAACCGGTCCTCGAGGCCCCGGGCGAACACGTCGTTGTCCTGGAAGGACAGGCCGCTCGGGGGCAGGTTGCCGTCGATCACGATCCGGTCGCCGCGCTGCGGGAACAGCGTCGCGTACACGGCGCCGAGGTAGCTGCCGTACGAGTAGCCGAGGAAGGAGATCTTCGACTCGCCCAGGGCCTGCCGGATGCGGTCCATGTCGCGGGCGGTGTTGGCGGTGGTGACGTACGGCAGCATCCACGCCGTCTCCGACGTGGCGCACTGCCGGGCGATGACCTTCACCTCCGCGGCCCGCTTCGTGACGTCGGCCGCGGTGGCCGCGTACGGCGGGACGTTGCCCCGCGCCTGCTGCTCCGGCGTCAGGCCGCACGTCACCGGCGTGCTGCGGCCGACGCCGCGCGGATCGAACCCGATCACGTCATAGGCGTCCAGCACGCTTCGCGGCAGCCCTGCGGACACGAGGTCGTTCACGAAGCCCAGTCCCGCGCCGCCGGGTCCGCCCTGGTTGAGCAGCAGCACGCCGCGGCGTTTCGACGGGTCCTTGCTCGCCAGACGGGACATCGCGATCTCGATCTTCCGCCCGTCCGGATTCCGGTGGTCCAGCGGCACCTGGAGCGTCGAGCACTCCAGGCCCGACAGGGCGGCGTCCGCCGGGCACGCGCCCCACCGCGGCGTGTCCGGTGTGGCCGCGGTCGCCGCCCCCGGAATCAGGGTCGTCGCCGCCGTGGCGACGGCGAGGGCGCCTGACAGGATTCTCCGCATGTGACGTTTTCTCCTTACCGAGGGGTGACCGCGTCGAGCGGCCTGGGCAACAGCGAGGACCGTCACGTCGCGGCCGAGGCGGCCGTACGGGAGCGCTTCATGTGCTTCTCCAGAACGGGCAGGTCGTCAGAGGACATGCCGTCCATCTCAGCCGTCGCCGGGCGCGTCTGCCAGTGCGGCCACGTCACGACCACGCCATGACATTCCCGCAGGTGAAGTCATGACATGGCGTCACTGGTGAGGCGCCACCTTCGGGGAGGTGGGTCTCAGGTGACCAGGCCGTTGCGGTAGGCGTACACCACCGCCTGCACGCGGTCACGCAGGCCGAGCTTGGCGAGGATGCGCGACACGTACGTCTTGACGGTCTCCGGGCTGATCACCAGCGTGGCGGCGATCTCGCTGTTGGACCGGCCGTCGGCGATGAGGCGCAGCACCTCCAGCTCGCGCGGGGTCAGCGCGGCGTCGTCCGGCGTGCCCCCGGTGGGGCGGATCCGGGACGCGTACCGGCCGACGAGCTGCCGCGTCACCTCGGGGGCCAGCAGCGCGGCGCCCGACGCGACGGTGCGGATGCCGTGCAGCAGTTGCGCCGGTGGGGCGTCCTTCAGCAGGAACCCGCTCGCCCCCGCGCGCAGCGCCTCGTACACGTACTCGTCCAGGTTGAACGTCGTCACCACGAGCACCTTGACCGAGGGCTCCACCCCGGCGCCGGCCAGCCGGCGGGTCGCCTCGATGCCGTCGAGGACCGGCATGCGCACGTCCATCACCACGACGTCCGGGCGCAGCCGGGGGGCGAGTTCGACCGCGGCGAGACCGTCGCCGCACTCGCCCACGACCTCGAGGTCGGGCTGGGCGTCGATGATCGTGGCGAACCCGGTGCGGATCAGCGCCTGGTCGTCGCAGACCAGGACCCGGATCGGTGCGTTCACGACGGGCTCCCGGCGGGGATGAGGGCTCGTACGAGGAAGCCGCCGTCCGCCTGCCGGTCGGCGCTGAACTCGCCGCCCAAGGCGCCGACCCGCTCGCGGAGCCCGGCCAGGCCCCGCCCGCTCCCGCCGGGAGAGCGGGTCCGCGAGCCCGAACCAGCGGTGCCGACCTCCACGAGGATCTCCTTTTCGCCGTAGCGCACGCGGACCACGGTGCGACTGCCATGGGCGTGTTTGAGGGCATTCGTCAGAGCTTCCTGCACGACCCTATAGGCCACGAACTCTGCGCTGCCGGCCGACTCCGCAGGGTCGCCCTCCTCGGCGAACTCCACCGGCTGCCCCGCCTGGCGCGTCTGTTCCACGAGCGTGCGCACGTCGCCGGCGGACGGCGTCCTGACGTCGGTGTCGTGGTCGGGATTGAGCAGGTCGAGCAGGTGGCGCAGGTCGGCGATGGCCCGCCGGCCGGTGTCGGTGACGGCGCTCAGGGCCGTGTCGAGGCGTTCGGGCGCGGCGGTCAGGTAGCGGGCGGCCTCGGCCTGGACGACCATCGCCGTCACGTGGTGGGTCACGACGTCGTGGAGTTCGCGGGCGATGCGGGTGCGTTCGGCGGCGCGGGTGGCCTCGGCGATGTGGCGGCGTCGTTCGGCCTCGGCGGCCCGGGTGGAGCGCAGCCAGGTCCCGATGCCCCAAGCGAGGACCAGGGTCAGGTAGAGCAGCGCGATGTCCGCGGGCCCCTCGTTCGAGCCGAGCCGGGCGAGCGCGACCATCAGCGGCACGTACGCGGCGGACAGGAGGATCACGGTGACGCGCCGATGACGTTCCAGATGGGCGCCCGCGCTGATGAGCGCGATGGGAAGCGCGGTGCCCGCCAGCGCGTGGTACGCGAGGAGCTGATCGAGGGCGAAACCGAGCGACACCAGGACCAGACAGGCGGCCGGCCACCGCCGGCGCACGGTGAGCGGGAGGCACTCGAGGGCGACCACCACGACGGCCAGCGCGTCGTAGGGGCGGGTCGGCAGCTCGCCGATCTGCGTCCCGTTGCCCTGGAACCCCGGCAGGAGTGACACGACGGTCAGGAACAAGGCGAACGGGAAATCCCGGACCGTGACGTCACACCGCCGCCACAGATCCTGGACCCGGCGGAGATCGATCATCGGGCGAGCCTAACGGCCTCGCCGCGCGGCCCGGCCACGAGCCGCTTCACCAGTCGCATGACGATTCCCTTTGCAGCGTCCTTCACGAGCGTCCTTCACAAACGGCCGCCGACCGGAATGCCGCGGATACCCAGAAACACTAGGGAATCGACGGTCCGCCATCGTCACCCCTCAGTGGACACTCACCGGTGGCTCGCACGGGGGACGCGCCCCTGTCCCCCACCATCCCGAACGCGGAGGATCCGAACTCGTCGCGGCGCGCTTGTCCCCTGTGCGAGCTACCGGCGAATGTCCACCGTGCGGTGACGCTTCGGGGGCGGTCGGTTCCCTAGCGTTGCTGCGTGGTCACGGCGCTTCGGCCGCCCTCCCACCACACCGCCGGGTGAACCATCCCGGCGTCACTCCTCTCACTGGGGGACATCATGCTCCGCAAGATCAAGTCATCCGTTGTGGTCGCACTGTGCGGCGCCGTGCTCGGCACGGGACTCGCCGGCTGCGGGAACGACTCGATGGAGGACTGGGACCCCTTCGCTCCCACCACGCGCAAAGCCGATGCCGACCTGATCTCCGGAACCAAGAAGATCGACGTCGCGGGCCGGTCGGTGAACGTGTCCTGCTCAGGCGACCCGGTGCAGGGCAGGCCGGTCGTCATCCTGATGCACGGAGGCGGCGACGGGCTGGACAAGCTGGCCGCCCTCCAGAAGACGCTGAGCAAACAGCACCGGGTCTGCTCCTACGACCGGCTCGGCGCGGGCGCGAGTGACCGACCGGACGGCCCGCAGAGTTTCACCAGCACCGGGAAGGTCCTGACCGGGGTGCTCGACCGCGTCGCCGGTGACGGCCCGGTCGTCCTGGCGGGGCACTCGCTGGGCGGACTGATCGCCGCCAGGTACGCCCCCGACCATCAGGACAGGGTCAAGGGGCTGGTCCTGTTGGACACCACATCACCCACGATGATCGCCGACATCAAGAAGTCGATCCCTGAGTCCGCCACGGGTCCGGCGGCCGACCTGCGCGCCCAGAACCTCGCGGTCTTCCAGGGTGAGAACCCCGAGAAGCTCGTCATCACGGATGGGGAGGTCCGTTCCGCCGGGAACATCCCGGTGGAGGTGGTCAAGCACGGCAAGCCGTACCTCGAGGCCGTCCCCACTTACGGCCCGAGCCTGGAGCAGGCGTGGACCGCGGGCCAGCGCAAGTGGCTCGCGCTGTCCGGCGACAGCAGGCTGAGCACGGCCAGGAACAGCGGACACTACGTCTACGTCGATGAGCCTGCCGTCGCCGTCCAGGCCATCGAACGCGTCACCGCACAGGCCGCCCGCCAGTCGAGTGGCGGCTGAGCAGCCACCGCACCCGGGCCAAGCCCATACCGCTGCCCACAGCCTTGTTCGCCCTGCTGAGATGCGTGAGCCCGGGTCAACCGGCCATGGCCGTCCGCGTCCGCAGACCCTTGCGATGTGCTCGATTCGCGGCGATCAGCCCATCGAGCGCGTCCCGCGTGTGGACGAGATCGGTGATGTACTCGGAGAGCCGATCGCGCTCCTGCACCATCCGCTCCAGCGCGGCGTCGGAATTCTCCACGCTGGGCGTTTCGACACAGGGCAGCAGCTCGGCGATGGTCCGGCTGGACAGGCCCGCCGCATACAGCCGCTGGATGAACACGACCCGCTCGACCTCGCCGTCGGTGTAGTGCCGTTGCCCACTGGAGCTGCGGGTGCTGGCGAGCAGTCCCTGCTCCTCGTAATAGCGCAGGGACCGGACGCTGGCTCCGGTCCGAGACGCGAGCTCCCCGATGCGCACATCGTCCTCCGGGTTGTGACCTGCGACACAGCGTCTTGCCTCTGACATGGATGTGAGGTTCTAGCGTAACCGTCGTGCCCGAGACCTGGGCGCCACGGAACGAGGAGTCCTGACGCGATGACCCTTCTCACCAGCTATCAGCTCGGCGACCTGACGCTGCCCAACCGGGTGGTGATGGCCCCGATGACGCGGATCCGAGCCGCCGCCGGAGGTCTGGCGACACCGTCGATGGCGACGTACTACGCCCAGCGGGCGACGGCCGGCCTGATCGTGAGCGAGGGCGTACAGCCAAGCTCGATCGGCCAGTCCAACCCGGGTACGCCGGGGCTGCACACCGACGAGCAGGTCACCGCGTGGCGCCGGGCGACCGCCGCCGTGCACGCCAACGGCGGCCGGATCTTCGCCCAGCTCATGCACGGCGGACGGGTCTCGCATCCCGACACCACCGGTACGCGGCCGATCGGCCCTTCGGCCGTCCCCGCCGCCGGCCACGTGTTCACCCCGACCGGACCCCAGCCGGCGCCCACCCCGCGCGCTCTGGACACCGCCGAAGTCCCTGAGCACGCCCAGTCCTACGCCGATGCCGCCCGCCGCGCCATCGACGCCGGCTTCGACGGCGTCGAACTCCACGGTGCCAACGGTTACCTGATCTCGCAGTTCCTCTCCTCCAACGCCAACCTGCGCACGGACCTCTACGGAGGTTCGGTGACCAACCGGATCCGGTTCGCCGTGGAGGCGGCATCCGCAACCGTCGAGGCCGTCGGCGGCGCCAGGACCGGCATCCGCCTCTCCCCGGGCGCGACGTTCTGGGGCGTGGAGGAGACCGACGTCCCCGAGCTCTACACTGCGCTGCTGACCGAGCTGGCCCGTTTAGGGGTCGCCTACGTCCACCTCGAAGCCACGACCGACGAAGAGACGCTGATCGGCCTACGCCGCGCCTGGCCCGGCACCCTCATCATGAACCCGGTGCCCGGAATCGGACCCAAGCAGGCCGCACGGGCCGACGCCGACCACTGGCTCGGGCTCGGGGCCGACCTCATCAGCTTCGGACGCGCCTTCCTCGCCAACCCCGACCTGGTCGAACGACTGCGCAACGACCTCCCGATCGCCCCCGCCGACGAGACCACGTACTACCAAGGCGGCGACACGGGCTACCTGACCTACTCGACGTACCAGTACACAGCCTGAGAAGGTCGTCGAGAACTATCCAGAGTTCGGCGTGCCGGGGGACACCCAGTACGCGCGGCACACTCGCGCCGCCGAGGGTAAGCTTCGCGACCAGAACACCGTGGCGCCGTCGCAGGACGACATTGTCACCGTCAGCGTCCCTATGTGTTGCGAAGCCGATGTACAGCTTGGTGTCGCCACCTGCGCACGGCCCTGGAGGAGTACATCGATCACTACGGCCGCCATCGACTCACCAAGCGCGGGCAACAACCATCCGATCAGCACGGACAGGCGACGGCACCGATCGAAGGCTGGATCGACCGCCGCAAGATCCTCAGTGGAGCGATCAACGAGTATCATAGTGCGGTCGGATACCCTCAGCTCAGGCCATAAGCACCGGTTCTGACGCGGTACAGGCCACTCTGCGCAACCTGGCCATCGATGCCTTGTACCTGATTAAAGCCGAACCCTCGCCGGAGCCGCCCGCCGCCTATTCCGGGACGCCGCTCGCAACCTCGCCATTCTCGGCCTCGTCTGAAACGGGCAAATCTCCACTACGCCGAAGCCCTGCCCAAGCACAGCAGCAAGATCACCATGTACGGCTGGAGTATCAGACGTCCCCGATCGCACCAGAAAACCTTCGTCGCCGCATTCGCGCTCGTGGCGGTGATTTTTGCCCGTCCGCGGTGCCGGATGGTGCCTCGGCTGTTGGCTGGAGACCATCACGTCGCGCGACTATTCTCGAGGCCCTTCCATCCCGATCGACGACGAGTTGCTCCTGGCAAGCACCAGTCGATGGCGTGACACGCTCGGCGGGGCGCGAAACCGCCTGCCAGCCTGTATGCGTACTCGGCACCGTGCATAAAGGAGCACAACGACAGATCCACGCGGCACCTCAAGCGCTGGATCGACAAATGTGACAATTCGGGCCGACGCAAAGCCCTTCCACCATCGAACGTGTTTTCGTCATGCCCCTATTGTGAGATGCAGCCGCAGGTCAACGAGCCCAAGCCTGTCCACCTGGGAAATAATCACTATGCAATGTGTCATGATCGACTTACCACTTGGCCGGCGTCCACCCCTCATGAACCGTTCGCAGAGCGCACAAACGGGGGCGGCGCGGGGCAGAGGTGAGCAGTATTGTGCCAAGCATCGCAGAACCCGCCACCTGGCGCATTCTAGCTATTCACGTCCAGCCACCAGAAGCTACTTCCACACACCGCGCGCTGCATGCATAATGGTCACACGTTGAAGTGCCACTGAACGCGATGGATCAGCGGCCAGCTCGATCCAAGCCACCGACGACGAGCGTAGTACCCAGGGAGCCTCATGGTGAAAGCGAACTGGGAGCACCGAAAACTACAGCTTTATGCGTTCTGGCTCGCTCTTGTCGTATGCCTGTCCGCCGGCATCATTATGGCATTTCTCGATGATGAATTGCGAAAGGGATCGATCCTTTCGTCCATCGGCCTCAACCTGATCGCGGCTGTCATATTCGCCTTCATCTTCTCATGGCTGAGCGGAAACCTACAACAACGCATCCTCATAGAGAATCTCAGGTCGGAGCAACACGATGCTTCGGCGGCAATCCAGAAAAGCATTTCCGAACTTTCCGCAGGAATGTTAGACAAGTTAGCAGGATACGAGAAGCGGTACATGCCCACCACTACCTATCCTGCCAGCAATGAACTGATCAGAGAGTTCAACGAGGATGTAAGCGCTAGCCTCCAGCGAACAGCGTCCTACGCCTTCCGGGGAACCAGTGGGAAGTATGTTCCGACACGCTTGAAGAAGGCGCCAAGAGGTAATCTGCGGGACGTCAAGATAATCATGCTCGATCCACGATCGAGCCGCGTCTTGAACGCACGGGCAGCGGAGCGGATGGATCAGGAGAGCGGATCCCGGCTCTCTGTTGAGGATATTTCCGCAGACATCAGGCAGGAGATACTGATGTCGGTGGTCGCCCTCTATGATTGCCGACTCTTCTGTTCGCCGGACATAGCCTTCGTCCAGGAAACTGCGGCAACGCGTATAGAGCTCCTCGACGATGCCGTGTACGTGTCCTGGTATCAAGGCCCAGAATCGACGAAAAGGCGCTTCCCCGAGACCTTGAAGTTCGCCAGGGGAACTTTTTTCTGCGACGTACTGGCGCAGGAATTCCATCGTCGCCACAATCTGGCAGACCTGAAGATTCGCTTTAATTCAGACACGAGCGAGAGTGAACTGTGTGACCAAGTCGCCGTACTCGCGGGTCGGCCCTGCACTCTCCATGACCTGCAACATTGGAGGAGCACCCATGCCACCTTCTCGGAACCGTTCGAAGACTTCCTCGGCAACCCACGATCCCCCTGACAGGGATCCAGAACAAAGCGTGATGGCTCCGCTACTGGACAAGGTTTTCGGAGTCCTCGTCAGTGCCAGCACCTTCCACAACAATCGGGTTCTCCTGCTTCGTCGAAGCCTGGAGGAGAGGTTCAAGCCCGGGTCATGGTCCATCCCGGCCGGCAAGATACTTCCCAGAGAGGCGAGCCTGGAAGAGGCGGTCAGACGCGAGTTGTACGAAGAAGCAGGAATCCATGGAGATGTACGAGAAAACATAGGGATGCGCTGGTTCGAGAGCACATACTATGAGCAACTCGTCCACCATATACAATTCGATTTCATTGTGATGGCCCACAACTCGAACGTCAGACTGCTGGATAAATCGAATATGGACTATCTGTGGATGCCCATCCAGCAGGTCAATCGACCGCCAGTCCCTCTGGACGAATTCACTCGCAGCGTGCTTCTTAAAGCCATTCGCCACATGCGAAGTTAGGGCGGACCAGGGGTCCGGGAGCCGCTCTCCAGTCAGGGGGTCGAAGGAATGAATCTCTTCAAGGACGCATGTCCCATCAAGGGTTTCCCCATACTCGACTCACTCCCCTGGCGCAAGGAGCCAGAAGTCGCATTGTGCGATGCGCGAGTGCTGCTGCAACCGGCGTCCCTGGCCGAAGAGCTCGCCGTCTGGCTGACTTCATTGACCGCCGAGCAGATGGACCGAATAATCGACTTTTCGGTGGAGCGAAGCACCCATTACAAATGGTTTCTTGGACGCCAGCCGCACGGCTACACCGTGTGGCTTCACGAGTACAAGCCGCCGGAGGTGTTTGCGTACGCCATCGGGTTCGCAACCTCCGTTCACAATCATCGGTACAGCTTTATTTCCCGAGTCATATCGGGGGCGCTCAACGTGTCGGCGTTCATGGCCTACCTCAATGACGATCACCCATTGGTGCTCACTGGACAGTCGAGGATCGAGCAAGGCCAGACGATGTTCCTCGAGCATGAGGACATCCACCGAATCGACCACGTCGACTCACACACCTACACCGTCCTCATCCAAGGGCCACCGGCTCGGGACTACAGCATTTGCTATGACCCCGAGACTGGCGTATCGCACCGCATATACGATCTGAGAAGCCACCTTCCCAGAACTTTTGCCCATCTGGTGGAGAGCTACGGTTCTGTTGCCTATGGCAAGCACAGCACATCCCTGCTCCCCCGAGCGAATAACACCTGACGGCATCAGCCGACCAGGGCGCGCAAGGTTCAGATGGCGATCAGGAGGCTGACCTCGGCGAGGTAAACCGGTTGATTTCGTAGGATCGGTCATGGTAACCGGTGTAGCGATGCGCACCAGCAGTTTCTTGTACGAACGGCGACGGATCCGCCTTCTTCGCAAAAGTCCGCACAGCATTGAGGTGAACCCAGTCCCCGCAGCGCCCTCCGTCGGTCTCTACCCTTCGGTTCGCGCTCAACGGCCCTTAGAAATTCACGAACTCACGGAGGATGGTCATCGGAGTGCTTCACACGGCTACTCGTTCGCATTGCCTGAACGAAGCGCCACGGAGGAGCCGCACCCAACGGAGATCCGGTAGATGTGGCGGATGGTCGTGGAAGATCATCCGTTCAACCGGATCTCCGTTCTGCTCTCTCGAAAGCCCTGAAATCCCCGCCTCGGCTCTAACCAACCGATATCGGCGTTAGCCCTGGTCCATGGGCTCGGGCCAAGCGTTCAGGGGGGCGGGCCGGGGCGTGAATGTCAGGACTGTGACTGCTGGTCGGCCACCACGACGTCGTCGAGGTGGAGTGAGTTGCCGACGCTGCCGCTGGCGCTCCTCACCTCCAGCGTGACGGTGGCGGTCGCCGAGGGCGCGGTGAGCTGTGCGGTGAACTCCTGCCAGCTCGTGCTCAGCCCACTGAGCGGAACTTGATCGGTCCGCAGAAGCTGCTGGTCGGCGTCGAGCCACAGCACGCTGAGAGTCGCGGCAGTGATCCCGGGAGTGCCCTGTTTGGCCCACAGGCTGAGCCGCTTGGCACCCGGGGTGGCCGTGAATCCGGGCCAGTTGCCGAGGTTCACACCCCAACCTCCGCCCTCGGTGACATCGATCTGCAACCCGTAGGCGCCCGCATGGGCCGCGTTGGCGACTCTTTGCACAGAGCTTCGGTACCAGGCGTTCCATTGGCCGACCGAACCTTCGAGCGTCGCGGTGTCGACGTCGAGGGCATTGGGTACGGGAGGCGGTTCCGTCACGCCATTGAGGGTGCTGCCCGCGTCCTGGTTGTAGGGTGCCGAGCGCCAGGCGTTCCATGAGATCGTCTCGCCCCATCCCTTGGCGAACTTCCAATCACCGACGTAGGTGTTGTCGTGGAAGCTGTTGCCGCCGGTGAGCATGACGCTTTGCTGGATCTCCGCGACCGTGTACGGCATCCACGGCAGGTTGTTCTCGCCCTGGGCGTACAGGGCCTGCGCACCGCAGTAGGTTCCGGCGCAGGGCACGTTCGACTTGTTGAACCGGAACTCGTTGTCGAACACCTTGACGTTGCGCGAGTGCCAGCGGCAGTCGCTGCGGTAAGGCTCATTCGCGATGGACGTGTAGCAGGGGTGGGTGGCGTTGATGGGGTCGAGATAGTCGTAGTCGTACGGCGGCGGGATCACCGTGGGAGCGACGAACGGCGTGCAGTAGCTCTTGCTGGTGTTCCCGTTGGAGTTGCAGAAGCGATTGGTGTTCTCGAAGATCGAGATGCCGGAGAAGTTGTCCTCGAAGTAGTTGTCGTTGATGTTGAGATCCGGGCTGCCGCTCGTGTCGTGTGCGAGCCGGGCGTCACCGCCTGATTCCGAGATGTAGATCGCCGGCGCAGGCGAGCCCAGGTTCTCGTTGCCGCTGACCCAGGCGTTCCGCTTGAAGACGTTGCGGCTGATGGTGGCGTTGTAGCTGATCTCGTACCAGAGGCCGATGCTCTCGTTGTGCTCGATCCAGTTGCGGTCGAAGAGGAAGTCGATGTTGTTGGTGTCGGCCCAGAGACCGACGCTCAGGTTGTCGTGTACGTAGTTCTCCGTGACGGTGGCGCCTTCGACGTCCCAGAACTTCACGCCGCCGGTGCAGCCGCACCCTTCGATCTCGGCTTCCCAGTCGTCCTGGTTGTTGCCGGCGATCTCGTTGTTGTGCACGACGATGTCCTTGATCGCCGAGTCGCCCTCGACCTGGTCCTTGTACATGCTGACGCCGTACTGGCCGTTGTCCTTCAGGCAACTGTGGCGGATCGTGTTGGTGTCTCCGAGGAACACCGCCGCGCCGTCGTTGTGGTGCGCGTAGAGGTACTCCATCAGCCAGCCACTACCTGAGTTGTGGTTGATGACGCCTTCGTTGTTGTTGTCCTTGCCGCGGCCGAAATTGCGGATCTCGAGGTAGGCGATGCGCACGTTGGAAGCGGTGCCGGAGAAGGCGTAAAGATTGGCGTTCATGCCGTCCAGGACGGCGCCTGGAGCCCCTATATAGACGCTGTTGCTACCAGGGGTTATCTGACTGTATTTTTCCGCGCCCAGAGTGTGCGTGCCCGGGGCGAACCAGTAAGTCTTGCCGACCTGGTCGAAGTCGAAGCCCGTGTTGTCGCCCGCCGGGACCACTATGGCGCCTGACGGCGCGCTGGACGGTCCACCGTTCCATGGAGCGTTTTCACAGACTTGTAAAGCGGCCGGTAATTCGGTGTACCATCCGCCGGCTGCGCTCTCTGCCGGTACGGCGGCACTGGCGGCCTGCCCGACCAACATGTTGACGATGGTGACCACGGCGAGTAACGCGCTCACGACGACGGAACGTCGCATGGATTCCCCGATTCTACCGGTGACGTTGCCCGCGTAGAGTAGCGTCGAAGATCACCTGCGGTCAGGCGATCTTCGACAAGCGCCTGGGTCGATGACGGCGATGGCCACCTTGACCTGGGGATCCGGCTTGGCCGTGACGGGAAGTGCACACCCTGGCCGGGGCGGGCCGAGTCGCCGCACAGCACGAAGGGTGCGGCACCGCGCTGGCCGGCCACCGCTTACGAGCGCCCGGTCACCGCCGACTGCCGCGCCAGCAACCGCTCGGTGGCTACGGTGTGGGGATGTTCGGCTCCGAGGACCGCGTGGCGCAGCCGGAGTAGATCGGCGAGCATCTCTCGGGCTTCGGCGCTGTTTCCGTTCGCCCCCGCCCAACGGGCGAGTTCGTAGCGGGTCGCCAAGGTTCGTGGGTGCGTCGGACCTTGGATTCTCTCGCGGACCGGCAGCAGTTCGCGCAGCATCGACTCCGCCTCGGCCGGTGCGCCGGCCTCTCCGGTCCAGCGGGCCAGTTCGTGGCGCGTGGTGAGGGTGTGTGGATGCTCCTCGCCCAGGGTCTCGGACCGGATCGGGAGAAGCTTCGCCAACGAGGTCCGTGCGGTTTCCGCGTCGCCGTTCACGCCGGTCCAGCGGGCCAGTTCGTGGCGGGTTCTCAGCGTTCCGGAGTCCGTGGGGCCGAACCGTTCCTCGCGCTCGCGCAGCAGCGCGCCGAGCAGCGCGACGGCTTGGGCGGGGTCTCCGGCATGGCCGATGAGCGCGGCCACGCCGTTGCGGGTGACGAACACCTGGGGGTGGGTGGGGCCCAGCACGCGTTGCTCGGCCAGGAGTACTTCTTTCCGCAGGCGAGCACCGTCGGCGTAGGATCCGGATTCGCCGATGAAATACGCCAGGCTTCCCTTCGTGTAGAGCGTGTCGGGGTGCTCCGGCCCGCAGATTCGATTTCTTTCCGCCAGCAACTCACGGAGCAGTGACACTGCTTTGCGCGGGTCGCCCGCGTCGCCGGTCCATAGTCCGATCTGGTCGCGCAGCCGGAGCGTCTCCAGGTGCTCGACGCCCATGTGCTTCTCGAAATCCGGAAGAAGCTTCGTCAGAATGTCGACGGCGCGCTGGTGATCGCCGCGTGCCGCGATTTCTTTTGCTTCGTCCCTGCTTCGGATGAGATCGGAATTTGTCATATGATCTGAATCCCTCACTGTTGACACTCCCGCCGGCGGAGTTCGAATTCAACGGGCGGCGTTGGTCACCCATCGCATCAGGCCGGGCGTGGCGCGCTCGATCAGCCTGAACATCTCCGCGAAGTCGTCGGGCGTCCCGTAATAGGGGTCGGGGATGTCCAACTGACCGGCGGCCTGCGGGTCGAACGATCTGAGGGTGCGCACGCGATCGCGGTCGGCACCTCTCTCCGCCAGAGCGCTGAGATGGCTCGAATCCATGGCTATCAGGAGATCCGCGGTGAGATCATCGCCGGTGACCTGTCTGGCGATGTGCTCGGTTGAAATGCCGCGCTCTTCGAGGAGGCGCGCGGACCGCGGGTCCATGGGCTTTCCGGCGTGGTAATCGATCAGACCCGCGCTGGTGACGATGATCCCGGTCATGCCCAGGTCGCTCAGTTGCCGGACGAACATGTTCGCCGCCACCGGGGACCGGCAGATGTTTCCCTTGCAGATGAAGCAGAGGCGCATCCTGGTCGTTCACTCTCCTCGGAGTGCGATCTGATCTTCTCGCTGGTCACGTCTCTGTCTCTGATGATCATGTTCCTCGCGGATCTTACCCAGCGTTGTGTCGTTTTGGGAAGATGATCGCGTTCGCACGAGATGACCCTGATGCCGCGGACATGACCGATGGCGCTCTTGGCGGGCGGAAAGGAGATGCTGATCGTGGCGGATCTGCGAGGCAGGCGCGTCCTGATCACGGGGGCCTCCGAAGGCATCGGGGCGGCGGTGGCCGACCACCTCGCCCGTGACGGTGCGCGGGTGGCGCTGCTCGCTCGCGACACGGCGCGGCTGGAGGGTGTGGCGAGACGCAGCGGTGGACTGGCGATCACGGCCGACCTGACCGACCCGCCCTCGGTCACGCATGCCGTCGAGGACGCGGCACGTGAGATGGGCGGCCTTGACGTCTTGGTGAACAACGCCGGTGTCTTCCGCCTGGGCAGGGTGGCCGATGGGGAGATCGCGGACTGGCGGGACATGCTGGAGGTCAACGTCCTGGGGCTGCTGGCCGTCACCCGAGCCGCGATTCCCTTTCTGCGGCTCGGCCGGCACCCCCAGATCGTCAACATCAGCTCCATGAGCGGCCGTCGCGTCGCGGGAGCCGTACACGGGGTGTATTCGGGGACGAAGCATGCGGTCCATGCGCTCAGTGACGCGCTGCGCCAAGAGTTGCACGCCGATGGGATCCGGGTGACGACGGTGTCGCCGGGCATCGTACGGACGAATCTCGGCGCGACGGTGCGAGACGGAAAGCTCCGATCGGATGTCGGCCGGAGCCAGCGGGAACAGGGGTTGAGTCCGGAAGACGTGGCCGCTCAGGTGCGGTACATCCTGTCGGCTCCGCCGGACGTGCATCTCGTGGAGCTGGCCGTCATTTCCTCGCGCCAATATCCCGGCTGACTCTTGGCCGCGTCACCGGCTCCGGCGAGGGAGGCCGAGGAGATGCGCGGGGCGCCTTTCCATCGCCATGTCGCCTTGCTCGTACGCCCCACGGCGCAGGCAATCAAGATAGGTGTCACGTGGAAACGCACGAGAGCCCATCTGGACCGTGTACTCCGTACGGACCTGGGCGTCGAGCAGTTCGACACCGCTCGGCGCCACCCGGTCCGCCAGATCGGCGATGGCCGTCTTCGCCGCGCCGGACATGGTGTGGAAGGCGGAGTCCATGGTGAAGACGCTGCTCATCGCGCATCCGTACAGCCCGCCGACCAGTGTTTCGCCGTGCCAGATCTCCACGGTCCTGATCCAGCCCTCGGTATGCAGCGCCCGGAGCGCCTCGACGAGCTCGTCAGTGATCCAGCGCGGTTCCCGATCGGTACGGCAGCCCGCGATGACGGCGTCGAAGTCGGCGTTGACCGTGCTGGTCCACCCTGCCTCGCGCATCTGCCTGCGCAGCGAGCGGCTGACTCTGATCTCCCGGACCGGGATGGCGTAGCGACTGGCGGGAGACCACCAGAGCGTGGCGTACGGGTTGCCCGGACCGGGCAGCACGGGGATGTGGCCGGCCCGTACGTCAGGAGCGTAGGTGGCTTCGTTGCGCGCGATGATGTCGCGGTCGGATCGAGGCTGGCAGAAGATCCCCCTGCGGTAGGCGCCGAGCAGGGTCTCCGGTGTCAGCTCTCCGCCGATGGCGAGAGGCACGCCGAGGCACGTACCGAGCTCGACATCGGTCCAGGGGTCGGTGAACGAGGGAGCTGTCAGCACCGTCATCGGGCCCTCATTGCGGCGTCGATCTCCTTGCAGAACACGGCGAAACCGGAATGGTCGAATATCGTCCGGATAGGGATCCCGAGCGTCAGGCGCTCGCGCGCGAGGACCACCATCTGGGTCGCCCGGACGGAATCGCCCCCCAGATCGAAGAAGTCGTCCGACGGCGTGACGGCGGCGACGCCGAGGGTGTCGCACCAGATGGACTCGACGATGCCGTGCACGGCTTCCTCGGTCATCGTCTCGGTCGTCTCAGGCGTCGCGGGCGTCGTGGGAGGTTGGGTCACCGCCGCGCGCAGGGCAGTGGTGTCGGCCTTGCCCGTGGGGCCCATGGGAATGGCGCCGGCGCCGTGGAGGCGCGGCAGCATGTGGCGCGGCAGCCGGTCCGCGAGCGCCTGCCGGATCTGGTCGAGCGTTGAGTGCTCTGCGAGGACCACCCACGCCTCGAGACGGCGCTCACCGGAGCCGTCGTCCTCCAGGCCGACGGCGGTGTCGCGGACGCCGTCGCAACCGCGCAGGGCGGCTTCGACCTCACCGAGCTCGACGCGATAGCCGGAGATGGACACCTGGTCGTCCGTCCGGCCGAGGAACTCCAGCACGCCGGCCGTGTCACGGCGTCCCATGTCGCCGGTCCGGTAGACGCGAACCGGGCCGGACCCGCCGGGAAGGTGGAGGTGGGTGAACCGGGCCGATTCGGCGGGGCCGGGGTGGGTGTATCCACGGGCGAGACTCGTACCCGTGACGCAGATCTCCCCGCTCTGGCCGTCAGGAACGGGACGTAGGTCTTCGTCCAGTATCCAGACGCTGGTGCCGGGCCGTTCGCTCCCGATGACGGGATGCCGGTGACGTGCCAGTTCGGCGGTGGTCACGTCGATGGTGCACTCGGAGGGACCGTAGAAGTTGTGGACCCTGACGTGTGGCAGGGAGCGCAGCCGGTCCCACAGGTTCCGGTCGATCGGTTCGCCACCGAGGATCAGGGTCTTCAGCGCGGCCAGGGCGTCCGCGTGGCCGGCCAGCAGCATGGCCCGGATCTGGGTGGGCGTGCCGTTCAGTACGTCGATCCCGAACGCGCGAATGCCGTGGGCGAGGCGGTCCGGATCGCGCCTGGTGGCTTCGTCCAGGATGACCAGGGTCCGGCCGGAGGCCAGGTGGGCCAGGTCGGAGTAGAAGACGTCCGAGGCGGTGCTGCTGTTCAGCGCGACTCTCGACAGGAGGCGAGCGGGCCGGGAATCGAGCACGTCTTCGTGCGCGGCCGCCACGGCGGCGAGGCTGCCGTGCTCGACCAGCACGCCCTTGGGAGCGCCCGTGGTGCCGGAGGTGTAGACGAGGTAGGCGAGATCGTCGTCGTGCACGCCTGGTCGTGCCGCCACCGGCGTTCCGCGCTCCGGCCGATGCCCGTCGGCCGCGGGTGTGAGGGTGCGGGCCGAGGGGAAGCCGACGGCGAGTTCAGGGGTCGTCACGACGACGCGGCTCTCACTGTCCCGCAGGAGGTGATCCCGGCGGGACCGGGGTGTGTCCGGATCGATCAGCAGGCAGGCTCCGGCGGCCAGCCAGATCCCGAGCACGGAGGTCACCAGGTCGGCACCGCGCGGCAGGCACACGGCCACCGGCGACTCCCGGCGTACACCCACCTCCTGGAGGCGGGCGGCCAGCGCGGACGCCCGTTCCATCAACTCCCCATAGGTCACCACCTCCTGGTCCTGGAGTAACGCGGGACGATCAGGGTGCCGCAGCGCCTGTCGCCCTATCCCCTCCGGCAGACATGGACGTCGCGGTGCGAGCGATGGCCGCCGGGGGTCATGAGACGGCGAGAATTCGATGTCGGAGCGCATGAGTTCTGCTTCCTGCGATGGCGAAGGATGGACGGATCCGCCGGCCGGGCGTCATATCACCAGCCGACGGCGTTCAAGCTCTTGGTCTCCTGGCGGAAGAACGCGTACGCGCACAGCGCGATCAGGGCGAGCCCGCCGACGAGGAGGACGGCGTGGGTGCCGAAGTGGCGGGCCAGCACGCCTGACACCGCATAGGCGACGGGGAGGAACGAGAAGGAGAACACCATGTTGACGCTGTAGACCCGGGACAGCAGGTCGGGCGGCACGAGCGTCTGGAGGAGCGTGTGCTCGACGATGTTGGAGGAGAGCCCGGCCCCCACCAGTACGGCACCGGCGAACAGGGCCGCAAGGTGGTTCCCGGACATGCCCAGCACGACGCATGCCAGCCCGAGCGCAGACGTGAGCATCAGCAGGACCTTCCCCGCGCCGCCACGGCCGCCCAGACGGCCGATCAGGAGCGCCGACAGCAGGACGGCCGCGATCTCCGCCGTGTTGAGGAGCCCGAGAACGCCGAGGCCGTTGCCGCCGGCGCGTACCAGGTCCGGCAGCAGGACGAGATAGGGCGCCAGGCACACGCAGTTGGCCACCACCGAGATCAGGAGGAGCAGGAGCAGGGAACGCGTCCGCCGTACGCAGCCGATCCCTTCGGCGAGGTCGCGGCGCAGGTTCTGCCGGGTGACCGGTGCCGGTCCGCGCGCTGTTCTGGTGAGCAGCATGGCGGCCACGGCGACGGCGAAGGAGACCGCGTTGACGGTGAAGACGGTCGCGGCGCCGCCCATGGCGTACAGGGCGCCGCCGAGGACGGGCCCGGCCAGCCGGGCCAGGTTGTCGGTGGCCGTGAAGAACGCGTTGGCCTTGCGGAACTGCCCGTCGCTGATGAGGTCGCGGTTCATCGCCGCGTAGGCGGGACCGTAGAAGGCACTGATCACGCCCAGCGCGAAACCCGTCGTCGCGAGGAGCCCGAGGGTCAGGTGACCCGCGGCGGCCGCCAGAGCCAGGCCGAGCAGCACCACGCAGGCCAGGCCATCGGCGACGAGGATGACGCCACGTCGCGGGAAGCGATCCGCGATCGCGCCGCCGACGAGCAGGAACACGATCTCGGGTACGACGTTCAGGGCCAGGAGCAGGCCCATGGCCGCGGTCGACCCGGTGAGCTCGTAGACCGACCAGCCGAGTGTGACCTTGTAGGCGCCGTTGCCGACCTTCGAGATGGTCTGCCCGCCCCAGAACAGCAGGAAGTTCTTCTGCGCGAACAGCGAACCCGCCGTGGCGAACTCCGCGGCAGGCGTCGGAGCGCGCCTTTCCGACGTCACCGTGCCGCTCACGCGACCGCCTCCGCCGTACGGCGCATGGCGTGCACGAAGCCGGGGTGAGTGAGGATGTCGACGCTCGTCTCGGCGTCGAGCGCCTCGATGACGCTGTGGGGAGCGATGTCCTTCCACCGCGCCTCGGCCGCCGTGGCCACGGAGCGGGACAGGAAGACGTTGACCGGGCCCTGGTAGCGGCGCAGCTCGCACCGCGTGAACGCGTAGGCGTCGGCGGCGGAGACGAGTTGCCGCCAGAAGAAGTGCCCGGCCGGCATGTCATCGTCGATCCATCGCGACGCGCGCATGGCGTTCATCACGTACGGCAGGTCGGCTGCCAGATCGGCGACCGCGAACTGCCTGCGCAGCGTGGCCAGGCGCAGGTCGTACAGGTCCTCCAGGTCCAGGGCCGGCGCGGCGGACAGTTCGCCGCGGGCCGCGTTGACCAGGGTGAGCGGGCCGACTTCCGCGCCCGACTCCGCGAGCCGGCAGGCGATCTCGTAGGCGATCTGGGAGCCCGAGCACAGACCGCCGATCAGATAGGGGCCTGTCGGCCGCACTTCCTTGATCTCGCGCAGATAGCGCTCCGCCATGTCGTCGACCGACAACAGCGGACGGGCCTCCTTCCACAGGCCCACTGCCTCGAACCCGAAGACGGGGTGGCCCGGGAGGAACGCGGCGGCGGCCTCGCGGGCGAACGCGATGTTGCCGGAACCCCAGTGCACGAAGAAGACCGGAGTCCCCGTGCCCTCGGAGAGCCGGATCAGCTGCCGCTGACGTGCCGGGGCCGGAGAACCGGTCGATCTCCAGAGGGAGTCGAAGTCGGTGTCTCCGGAAGATTGCTGTGCCGGAGAGACTTGCATGACGCTCATCGGGCGGGGTCCTCCGATTCGTCAGCCGGAAGTGGTCGAGTTCATGAGGGGGAGCAGGCTCATGCCGTCGTCAGCCGCCCCAGGTCACGTCATGTGTCGTGACGGGTACGTCCTGGTCGGCGGCCATCAGCGAGCGCGGCGTCATTTCCGCCGGCTGCTGAACGGTCACCGCCGCCGCCCCCGCGAGAGCGACGCCGATCGTCAGGAAGAACGCAGTGCGAAACGCGGCCATGGTGACGTCCCTTTCGAGATGAAAGTCCAAGCAACGACGTCGCGCCTGGCGATCCGGGTGATGCGGGTGATGCGGCACTGGTGCCGGCCATTCACTCTCGCCTCGGCGCATTGCTAACCTGGCGCACCGGCCATGGGCAGGGAAGGCGAAATTCTTGTCCTAATCCTGCCGTGGCATATCTCGTCCATGGTCGCCGTCGCGAAACCGCTGGTCGTAATACTCGGGCACGATCCGCACGCCGCACCGCCCCAGAAGGAAGCCGGCCAGCTCCGGCGAGCTGTCCAGCGCTCGCCGGCACACCGCCGCCGCCGTGTGCTCCGCCTCCTCCACGGACGGGGCGAGGACGAACAGCCCGACCAGCCCGCCGTCCGATCCGTCGGCGTGGAGCACCACGTGCTCGATCCCGTCGGCCGGGCGCCGGCACCCGAAGATCAACTGACCTGTGTGCTCGGGTGGAATCCCACCGTCTTTCGGCCGCAGCTCAGCGTGAACCAGATACATGCCTTGAGCATCCGCGTGCCCGATTTCTCTGCACAAGCAAGCCGCGCAGGCACCAATAGGTCATTGCATAAAGAGGTCGATGAGGGCCACACTCCGCGCCCGCAAGCTCTAAGCTGCCCAGTCACCCGATCATGAAGGAGTAATGGTGCTGGAGATTCTGGGGCTCTCGCCGGCGGCGGAACGGGTGTACCGCGCGATGCTCGCCCACCCCGGCGAGGGCGTCACGCAACTGGCCGCTCGCCTGGGGGCGACGCAGGGAGAGATCCGGGACAGCCTCGACCAGCTCAGCGCGCTGGCCATCATCCAGCCCCTGCAGCAGGAGAGCCGGGGTTTCCGGGCCATGGATCCCGAAACGGCCATGGAGAAGCTGCTGGCGCGCCAGCAGACCGAACTGGCCGCCCAGCAACTCCGCGTGGAAGCGTCGCGGGCCGCCGCGGCACGGCTGATCGCGGAGTGTTCGGGCGTACGCGCGGACAGAGAGGACGACCAACTGGTCATCGGCCCGGAAGCGATCCGGGACAGGCTCGGTCGGCTGGCCGCTGAGACCGAGTCCGAGATCATGACCCTGGCGCCGGGCGGCGCGCACACGGCGGCCGATCTGCGGGCCAGCCGGGGCCCGAACGAGGAGCTGCTCGGCAGGGGTGTGCTCAGCCGGAGCATCTATCTGGACAGCGTCCGCAACCACCAGCCGACGCTCGATCACGTCAACTGGCTCACCCGGCAGGGAGCCTCGGTCCGCACGGCCGTGACCCTCCCCGTACGGATGATCATCTTCGACCGGCGCAGGGCGGTCTTACCCATCGACACCGCCGACGCTCGCGCCGGTGCCGTCCTCCTCACCGGCGAGGGAATCCTCACCGCGCTGTGCGCCCTCTTTGAAACCGCCTGGTCCGCCGCGACCCCTCTCGGCGCCGGCCCGCCCTCGGACGCGGAAGACCTGACGCCCCAGCAGGCCGAAATGCTGAAACTCCTGGCCACGGGCCTCACGGACGAGGCCATCGCCAAACGGTTCGGCGTATCGCCGCGCACCGCCCGCCGTATCGCGGCAGAACTGATGGACCGCCTCGGCGCCCGCAGCCGATTCCAGGCGGGTGTCCATGCCATCCAGCGAGGCTGGATCCCGCTCCGCCCCGAGCACCGGCCAGGGCCGGGCCATCGCGCTCTCGATGGTGCCTGACCCCCGTCACCTTCTTGGCTGTTGGACCTGATGACGGCGACCCCGCCAGGCGGGCTTCACCCGCCCGGCGGTCACGCTTCTCACCGTTCGCATGTCCCGTACGCGCGGCGCCGGTCAGCTCGTCGACGCGTCGCCGCAACTCGTGCCTGCCAACGAGCACATCGGTTGTGAGCGCAGGAGTCCGCATAACGGGAAACGGTAAGTGATCGCCGCTTACCGGGCACGGGCTTTCCCAGGAGTGCCGGCCAACGTATCGCCGCATCGAACGACGTGGGCGTACCGGCGATCGCCCCTGCCGGAACACTGCCCGGACCAGGACTTCGCCTTCGACAAGACCGGAAAACCACGGAGAGTCGTCGATCCATCGCCTGCCAGATTCGCCGAAGTGTACACCGCGTATATATCTTGAGTGTATATTCACTCAGCATGATCGAATCCCCGAACCGGATCGCGCCGGGCAACGGCCATGGCGAGCTGCGCAAACCTTGCAAGCGTGGACGGCTGGCCATCATCACCGGACTCGTCGCCCTCTTGGCCACCACCGGACTCGCCCCGGCCCAGCCCGCCTCCGCGTCCCGAACGGCCACGCCGTACCTGCCCGCACCGACCGGCTCCCACCCCGTCGGCGTCACATCCCTCTACATGAAGGACACCTCGCGCCCCGACCCCTGGGTCCCCACCGTCAAGTACCGCGAACTCATGGTCTCGCTGTGGTACCCGGCCAAATCGCCAGGCCGCAAGCGGGCGCAGTACATGACGGCGAAGGAGTCCGAGCTGCTCCTGAAGGACGGAGAGATCACCAGCATCCCGTCCGACACGCTGAGCAAGACCCGCACCAACGCCTTCACCGACGCCCGTCCCGCCGGCCGTAAGCGCAGCCTGCCCCTCGTGGTGCTCTCCCCCGGGCACAGCAAGCCCCGCAGCGAGCTCACGGGGCTGGCCGAGGAACTGGCGAGCCGGGGCTACGTGGTGGCCGCCATCGACCACACCTACGAGAACGTCGCCACGACCTTCCCCGACGGACGAGTCACCACCTGCGTCACCTGCGAGATCTCGAAGGAGAGGGGCTGGTGGGTGAAGCTGGAGAAGAGCCGGGCCGCCGACGTGTCCTTCGTGCTCGACCGGCTGACCGGCGCACACCCGACGTGGCGAAGCGCCGGCCTGATCGACACGTCGAAGATCGCCATGGCAGGTCATTCGGCCGGCGGCGCGAGCACCGTCACGGCCATGCTGGACGACTCCCGGCTGCGCGCCGGCATCGACGTCGACGGAACCGTGGAAAGCACGGTCCCCGCATCCGGACTGTCCCGACCGTTCCTCTTTCTGGGCAAGCCCGCGACCTACACGCCGGGCAAGGGCGAGACCGCCGCGTCGTGGGAGCGCGTCTGGACGGGACTGACCGGCTGGAAACGCTGGCTGCTGATGACCGGAGCCGTGCACATGTCGTTCACCGACTTGGGCGTACTGGTCGACCAACTCGACATCGAGGACGGCGCCGACATAGCCGGCACCCGGGCCATGGCCATCACCCGCAGGTACGTAACGGCCTTCTTCGACCAGCACCTGCGCAACAAGCCCCAGCCTCTGCTGAACAAGCCTTCGGCGAGCTACACCGAGATCACCTTCTGCCGGCCACAGGCGAAGACCTGCGCTTGACGCGCCAGACCCCGGGCGCCGCTTTAAAGAACGACTCGTGACGTTCTCCGCGCTCATGTACGACGCCGCTCTCCAGCCAGAGGAGGCCATCAATCTGCGGGACATCGCTCTTCCGCCCCTCGCGCTGGGCGAGCGGACAGGGCAACTGACGGAGGCCACCAAGGATGGGGAGAACTGCGCTTGACCAAGGCCACGCCCTCGCCGGACGCGAATGAACCGAGGACACCACCCTCCGCGAGCAACGCGCTCTCAAGCGCTGCCCGAACGGCCACAGCCGCCGACTGAGCCGCTCCCTGCGGGACTTCATCTCCATCGTGGTCGAACTCATCGTGGAAAACCGTCACGAGGGTCCGGCCGCCGCCCGCGCTCGCGGGCAGCGCCTGGGACGCCCGCCGGCGATGACCGGCGAAGGGATCCGGCGCACCCACGACCTTGTAGGGCACGAAGATTCGGGGCATGCGTTGACCTGCGGTTCCCCCGGCTTGAGCCACACACGCCATTAATATATCTGAACGATTGACAGAACCGGACGAGTTTTCGGGTACGCGTGATCCCTAGTGTCCGCGCCGCCCAAAAAGCGCGATTCGGCCCTGTTTGGACAAGGAAAACCACAGATATCCCGCGGACATATCAGATATTCCTCAATCGGATAGAGACTTCTGTCTTTTCTTTGGCGATACTCCTACATAGCCCACCGGAAGGGACACAGTCATGGCCTCTGCAATTCTGCCTCAGAAACATCCTCAGTTCTGGGTAGATCTCCCGGCCGCTTACACGGCATGTGTCGCCGTAGCGCTGATCGAGCAGGGCATTCCCATCGCAGATCTATGGGTGGACCCCAGCGATCCGCGGGACGCCACCATCAAACTGGCAGGCCCGCGATCCTTCGCCCTCGTCTGGGACGAGGCTTCCGGCTGGAGGCACGGGCCCTTCGTGTCAGGCCGGCGGACAATGCGCACCGAACTGGTCGCGAGCAAGACGCGCTACCTCGGGGACGAAGTACTGCCCCAGCCCCGGACCGTCGCCCGACTGCTCGAAGCGGACGACATGTCTGCTCGCGCGCCCCAGCCTTACCGCTCCCACTTCGACTACGGCGATGGCCTCGACTTGCACCTCGAGGCGTACATGAACGCGTCTGATCTACAGGCCATCGAGCTGTACCAAAGCCAAACCTACCGCCTGATTCTGCCGCTCCTCGCGAGCTACATCAGGATGAATCTGGCCGTTGACCTGGCCGCATAATCAGGAATGATAGGAAGAGGGTGGCGATAGGTGTAACATCGCCACCCCGAACCGGTTGAGCTTTGTGGACGCATCAGCAGAAGATCTGACCAGGACCGCGCTGCACGTCTACGGAGTCGGCCATTACGGCGCCGGGAGGCACTGCGGGCGACGTCCAAGTGGACGCGCCTGCAGTGCCCGTCACAGAGGGAAGATATCCGACCCATTCAGAGTCGACCAGGAGCGCCCGGACTCTGAACCAGTTGCCCTCCGTGCCCGTCAGCCGCACTATGGCGTCCCATTCTCCACCCACAGTTTGAACGACAGCCGTGAAGTGCATCCGCGCGCCCTTCGGACTGATTTCCTGCGTGGCCAGCACCAGCCTTTTATCGCTAGGAACATGGCCGTGTCCGCTTACCTCCAGACAGGGCGCCGCCTTCGCGTGACTACCGCGCTCCGGCTTGATGACGAGAATGTCCGGCGTGGACAACCTCGCGTTGATCGCTTGCGCGGAGACGGTTCCGATGAATATCGCCAGACCAGCGCTGCCGACGCCACCGAAGAAGCCGCCCGCACGCTTGAGGATCCGCCTCCACGCCTTACCGTCAGGTCCACTTCCTTCGGCTGGTCGTACCCCTAACGAATCGCTTGGGACCATTGTGCAATCCTCCACTTTCCTCCGGTTACGGTCACTTCCTGCCATGTGACCGATTGATGCAGCATCAAGCCGCTATCCCCCGGTTAGGGCAAAACCTGTCGCTCCCCCGCCGCCTGCCCCCATTAGTTGCAGTTAATTCTATTTTATCCGATTTGTCCGCTTGGTCGTCTTTGTAGATTGGGCTGGCCGTTTCGACCTGCGCGAGCCGACCCTCTCGTAACGGCGCCCACCGGATCGAAACGATCGGCTCGCTTGACTGGCTACTATCCCTTAAGCTCCTTCCTATCTTTAGCGAACGCCTCGTTCTGCTACTTACCCTCAAAGTACCGGCACAAGCCAGTCAAGGCAAAGCCTTGTACGACGGAAGCCCTGGACATAGAAGCCGCTTCTACGTATTAATAGGAGAAGGAGGTGAGATGCGTGGCAGTGGAGATCACAAAATGGCAAATCATTGAACGCTATCTTCAGGATCGAATGAACAATCCCGACAGAGATGACCATCTCGCGCCCGGTGATCAGTTGCCCAGCGTCAACGATCTCGTCCAGGAACGAAAGATGGCAGCCAGCACCGTCAGACGGGCTTATGACGAGCTGGCCAAAGCCGGCCTGATCGAAAAGACGGGCAAGACTGATCGTTATCGGGTCAGTGGGCTGCGGGCTTTTCCGATCAAGCGGAGACTGATTATCAACCTCTCCAAAGAGGAAGGTGGGCTGGAGCCGGACCCGTCTGGCGACCGCCCGGTCGAACTCGACGCCTACAGGGCGGCGGTGCTGCACCAGGGGCTCATCCCGATCACCCTCGAGCTCACCGTGAGCATGGCCGCCCCGTCAGCGACCGATGAGCTTGAGCTGAACCTCCAGCCCGATGAGCAACTCGTGCGCAGAGAGGTCAAGCGATACTTCGCAAGAAAACCTGACGCGAACACAGAGCCGATATTCATAGACTCCGAGGGCGCGCCGGACCAGTACGACGTTCGCACGAAAGAGCCCGGTTCGCTGCAGCGCACCTTTTATCCCGACACCCTCACCGAAGAGGCCCCTCGGCTGCAATCTGTCAAAGACATAGCCGAGGGTACCATTCGTTACCTCACGAGCTGCAACTTAGTGCAGGAGGGTTACCGCGATATCGTTGATTCTCGGAACGCCACACCGGACGAGGCGGCATTCTTCGACATGAGCGGGCTCCAGCCCGTTACGGAGGTGCGCAGAATCGCCTACACGAGGGAAGGCCGACCGCTTCGCCTGACGCAGACCGTTTTCGACGCGGCCAGGCATCTCATATCCTACGAAACGGGCGTCGTACCGCCCGCAAAGTTCCCAAAACAATTATAGACGAGTACATCGGATTTCCGCGTAGATACGTTCTGTCTAACGGCTCCACGTGGCAGTGCACTTTTGCCTCTTTCAGCCTGTCACGCCCAGGTGATTCCAACCTAGGTCTCCGTTGAAAGCTCACGCGGATGCTCGTCGCGGAGATATCGATAATCGATAGGGGAGTCGAAATGGAATCATCAACAACGCACTGCAACGCAGGCGAGGGATCTCCAGAACTGCAGCTCACGCTCCGTAAGGCGCGACGCCGGGACGTGAGCCACATCTACGGCATCCTGGCCGGTGCAGTGACGTGGCTACGCGATATCAAGCGTACTGACCAGTGGTCTACGGACGAAAGGGGACGCAAGAAGAGGATCAGAAAAGGTGTCCGGTCGGGCCACACCTGGATTGCCTGGCACGGTGACACGCCGGTGGCGACGATCACCTTGGACACCGAGGCGCCCAAGATCTGGACTGAGCAGGAAAAGACGAGTAGATCCGCGGGTTCGGCACTGTATGTGCATCGCCTCATGGTGAAACGGGACCCTGCGTACCAAGGCCAGAAGATAGGAGCAGAGCTTCTGACATGGGCCGGATCGACTGCGGCACGGCGACGCCGCGACTACATCCGTCTCGATGTATGGACCTTCAATGAGGAGTTGCATCGCTATTACAAGAGCCTGGGCTTCACCGGACTCGGCAACTTTGAGCACCTGTATCCGGGCTATAGCGCGAGCGCGCTCTTCGAACGTCCAGCAAAGGTGGCGGAGACCCCGCGCCTCAATGTGGAGAAAAGGCGTGGACCGCGTGCACTCCGGATCTGGCGACCGCGGTTGCGGTCACGTCCGGCATTCGGCTTGATCGAGTTCGTCTGGCCCACTGCGAGCCGGGTCTTCTCCAAAGGCTTCCGAGAAAGGTGAGAGCTTGTTGCACTTTACCGGAGGTGCAAACTCTCGACGATCGTGTCCCGCTCGAAAATTGTATTACGTGTCCTGAACTGAAGAGAGTGCGGTTAACGTATCGGCCAGATTAGGACATCTCGGCACCGCTCATGTGGGGTTCGAATATTCAGCCCCGCGTCTGACCTGTGGGTTCGCTGGACCAGCTGAAACCCCGTCACTTCGATTTGAGCGACTGCTCAAGTTGTTTTGGGTGACCACTCAAACAGTGACGCTCAAGATCGACACGCCTGCCAATAGCCGCAGGTCACCATGCGAATCGAGTATTTGAGCCCCCACAGGAATTTTCGCAGGCGCAGTGCCGGTTGGCGCCGGGGCCCCGCGGAGGGCGAGCGTGCGCCCGTTGGGCTGTCTCTGGCTGGGGCGTAGGAGGCGTCTTTGTCGCTGAACTGCGGGACGACACCATCGGCCAAGGAGCATTCTTGATTACTATATGTGGTTGAAATGCGACGATAAGTTATCGGGGCTGGGGTTTCATGACACCTCGGCCACGGAGGGCGGATGTTTTGACGACTTGCGCACAGTGTGCGCACTGGGTACGGTGTT
The DNA here is from genome assembly GCF_040654715.1 of Nonomuraea sp. NPDC050643. NCBI lineage: Bacteria > Bacillati > Actinomycetota > Actinomycetes > Streptosporangiales > Streptosporangiaceae > Nonomuraea > Nonomuraea sp. NPDC050643. Next base: position 229,323 of record NZ_JBFAIM010000011.1, read on the forward strand.
CGCATTGAGAGAACGACGTATCGAGGAAGGACATCATGAACGTTTCGGCAAGCCGTACCTTCGACCGCGCGCGCTGGCAGGCCCGCCTGGACGAGCTGCGCGCCGCGCACCACGTGCCGGGGGCGTCGCTGGCCGTCGTGGTGGACGGGCAGGTGCACGAGCTGGCCAGCGGGGTGCTGCATCGTGGCACCGGCGTGCCCGTGACGACGGACTCGGTGTTCCTGTCCGGCTCGATCGCCAAGGTCTACACCGCCACCCTGGTGATGCGGCTGATCGACGAGGGCCGGCTGGACCTGGACACCCGGGTGATCGACGTACTGCCGGAGTTCGCCACCCCCGACCCCGAAGTCACCCGGGCGATCACCATCCGCCGGCTGCTGTCGCACACCGGCGGCGTCACCAACGACTTCAACCACGACAGCGGCCGGGGCGACGAGTGCCTGGCCAAATACGTCGAAGCCGCCCGCGACGTGGCACTGGACTGCCCGCCGGGCACGGCCGTCTCTTACGGCGGCCTCGGCTACGTGGTGCTCGGCCGCGTCATCGAAGTGCTCACCGGCCGCACCTGGGACCAGGCGCTGAAGGACCTGCTCTTCACCCCGCTCGGCCTGGAACGCTCGATGACCCTGCCAGAAGAGGCCCTGCGCTTCCAGACCGCCATGAGCCACCTCGGCGAGGCCGGCGCCGACCCCGACCCCGCGCCGGCCTGGGACCTCATGCCGCGATCGGCAGGACCTGCCGGCCGGGTCATCGTCTCGGCCGGCGACCTGGCCCGCCTCGCCGGCATGCACCTCGACCACGGCCTCGCGCCCGACGGCACCCGCGTCCTGTCGGCGGAGGCGGTCGCCGCGATGCAGCGCCGCGAGGCGGACGTACCCGACAAGTGGACGGTCAGCGCCGACGGCTGGGGCCTCGGCTGGACCCTGTACGACTGGGACGGCATCCCCGGCTACGGCCACGACGGCGCGGCCATCGGCCAGTACGCCTACCTGCGCGTCGTCCCGCGGGCCGGGGTGGCCGTCGCCCTGATGACCAACGGCGGCAGCGCCCGCCTGCTGTACGCCGACCTGTTCCGCGAACTGCTGGCGGAACTGGCCGGAGTGCGGATGCCCGAGCCCTTCGCCCCGGCGGACCCCGCGCCCGTGGTCGATCTCGCGCCGCTGCTGGGGACGTACAAGCGCGAGGGCGTGGTCATCACGGTCAGCCGGGACGGCGGCGGGAAGGCGCGCATGCGCTACGAGTTCGTGGACGGCATGAAGGACATGTCACCGCCGCTGGAAATGGAGCTGGAGCCGGTCACCGAGACCGTGTTCGCCGCCTCCGGCGCGGGACCGTCCTTCAGCGAGGACTACATGCCCGTCGTCTTCGCCACCCTGACCGACGGCTCCCAGGTCTGTTACGTCGGCATGCGCGCCACCCCCAAGACCGCCTGATTCTCTGCAAGCATCCCCCGCAGCCGAACCGGGTCGGCCACCGCCTTCAGCACCGAACTGCCGGTCAACCAGGCCGCCGAACGCACCGGCATCAGCCAGTCCGCCTGCGTATTCCGCGGAACGGGATACGGCCTGAGTGGTCACCCGTTCACCTTGTCGCGGCCCCGCTCGGCGTCGACCGGCTCTCCGGGGTCGCGGTGGCAAAGCGCGTGCACCTTGAGGCTTCAGCACGTCGGTGGACGACGTCAGCCGCGATCTCGGCGCAGGCCGCACCCGGCTGTCCGGTGTCGATCCCGTGATGGCCTTGGCACCGGACATCGGGGCAGTGGTGGTTGCCGCGGCGAACGATGGAAACGGCCACCGCGGTGACATCGGCGATGTCACCGCGCCACCTCCATGGCCGCCACCGCGGCCGGATCCGCTACTGATCGACATGGTCCGTGATGTCGTCGGCCCCTACCTGGCCCCGCCGACGTGGTGGTGTTCGGCGTGTACGAGAACCGCAGATCCAAGCGCCGGCACCGTCGACCTGCTCGCCGCCCTCGACATCGCCACCGGCGAAGTGATGGGCAAGGTCACTGCCCTGCGCACCGCGGCCGACTTCCGTGACTTCCTGTCCGACCTCAATGATCACGAATTTCCCAAACCGGCCCACTAGCGACATGGCTGCTGCTGGGCGATACCGGGGAAGTAGCTCGCCCACTGCCCGGCCCTGAGGGCCGGGTACGCCCTGGCGCAGACGGCCCGATTCGCGAGTACGGGATCTACGCCCCACAGCCGGGCCGGATGGTCGGCTCCGCCGCTGACCAGCAGGCGGCCGGCGAACAGCAGGCCGACCACGGGTCCCTCGCCGCCGGTCAGGGTCGCCCAGCGGGCGGGGGCGTAGGGATCGGAGAGGTCCCACAGATGCACGGTGGGCTCACCGCCGCCGGTCGCGAGCAGACGACCGTCGCCGCTGAAGGCCACCGAGTCCACGTAGGTGCCGTGGCCGTGCAGGACCGCCGACACCGACGGGCGGCCGGGGCGGGTGACGTCCCACAGCCAGACGGTGGTGTCCTGGCTGCTTGTGGCCAACGTCCGCCCGTCAGGGCTGAACGCGCCGTGGTAGACGGCGTTGGTGTGCCCCCGCAACACCGCCACGGGGACGGGACGGCCCAGCTCGGTAAGATCCCACAAGCGGGCGGTCCTGTCGTAGCCGAAGGTGGCGAGCAGACGGCCGGACGGGGCGAAAGCGAGGGAGTTCACGAAGCCGGTGTGACCGGCGAGCGGCCGGGTTTCGCGCGGGTGGGCGGGGTCGCTGATGTTCCAGATCCGGATCACGAAGTCGCGGGTGGCGGTTACCGCGAGCACCCGGCGGTCAGCGCTGAACTCGGCGCTGTCCGGTGGTGTCGCCCCGACACTCATGGTCGCCAGCAGAGTGGGGGCGGGGCCAGTGAGGCTCCACAGTCGAATCGTTCCACCAAGGCCCGCGGTGACCATGAGCGATCCGTCCGCGGACAGCTTGACCAGCCCCTCGGTGCGGGCCTGCAACCGGCTCACCGGGCGGTGCGGGTCGCTGACGTCCCAGCGCAGCGCGCGGTCGCCGTTACCCGTGATCACCGTACGGCCGTCGGGGGTGGCCCAGACCGGCCGCATGCGCCCGCCGCCGGTCAGGGCGGGACCTGGCAGGTCCCACAGGCGGAGCAGGTGGTCGTACGAGGCGGTCGCGAGGGTGTGGCCGTCCGGGCTGAAGGCGACGTCCGACATCGATCCGGTGTCGATCGGCGCGCCGGGGCGCGGGGTGAGCGTCTGGAGGAGCCGACCGTCGGAGGCGTCCCAGAGGCGGGCGGTGTTGTCGTCGCCCGCAGTGGCGATGGTGCCTCCGTCCGGGGAGAAGACGGCGCTGTAGACGATCCAGCGGTGGCCGGGGAGCGTGGACCGGAGGCGGGGGTGGCTCGGCCGGGCGAGGTCCCACACCCGCGGCGTGCTGTCTTCGCCTGCCGTGACCAGGCGCTTCCTGTCGGGACCGAACGCGACCGACATAACTCGGCCGGTGTGTCCAGTCAGTGTCGCGATCGGGCGGAGGCCGGCGCGCGCCGGAAGCGGACGCGACCCGGCCGGCGCCGCAGATGCCCGCGACCCGGCCGGTGCCGGGAGAGGGAGTCCCCTTGTCAGGTCCCACAGGCGCACCGTGCCGTCGTCGCCGGCGCCGGCCACCAGGTGACCGTGCACGGCCAGGTCGTGCAGCGTGCCCTGGTGCCCGCGCAGCGTGGTCAGCGGCCGGCCCGTGGCCGCGTCGCTCAGGACGATCTCGCCCTTGGTGCCACCGGAGGCCAAGAGCCGCCCGTCCGGAGTGAACGCCACTGCGTAGACCGCGCCACCGGCGGCGGGCAGAGTCAGCAGGGGCCGGGCGGTGGCCACGTCCCACAAGCGGACGGTCCCGTCGTCGCCGCCGCTGGCGAGCCTCCGCCCGTCGGGCGTGAAGGCGAGCGCGCCGACCTCGCCGATGTGCCCGGTCAGGACGGCGAGTGGACGCGGCTGGTGCGGCGTGCCCACATCCCACAGCCGCACGGTCCCGTCCTTGCTCGCGCTGGCCAGGATTCTTCCGCTGGGCGCGTACTCGACGTCGTGCACGTAGTCGGTGTGGCCGCTGAGCCGGAGATTGAACGGCACGCCGAAGGCGCTGAGCAGCCCGCCACGCGCCTCCGTGGTGGGCGCGAGCGCGTACGCGGCCTGGGCGAGCCGGGCGGCCAGCGCCGGATCGGCGGCGCGGACGGCGGACGCCTGGTGGGCGACCTGGCGGGACAGGGCGATGTCGCGCTGCTCACTCGCGGTCGCGGCCTCGTTGAGCGCGGCGACGCCGCTGAGGCAGGCCAGCACCAGCAGCACCCCCAGTCCGGCGACCAGCCGCCGCAGCCGCCGCGCTCCGGCGCGGGCGGCCAGCGCCTGCCGCAGCGCCAGCTCCGTCGACGCGTCGAGGAACTCGGTGGCGAGCGCGCCGGGCGGATGCGTCGTGACCGTACTCCACTCCTGGGCGGCAGCCAGGCGGGTGCCCTGGTAGAGCGAGGCGGGGTCGCGGCCCTCGCGATCCCAGGCGGCGGCGTCCGCGGCCAGCCTGCGGCCGGCCAGCACCGCGGCCCGGTCTTCCTTCAGCCACGAGACCAGCAGCGGCCAGGCGGTGAGCAGCGCCTCGTGGCTGATCTCGACGGTCTCCTGGTCGGCGGTGAGCAGGCGCTGGGCGATGAAGCGGTCCAGGACCTCCTCGGCGCCCTCCGGCAGGTGATGCCTGGCCACGCGGCGTCGGGCGTCGGCGGTGTCGTCGGCGACGTGCACCAGTTGCAGCAGCAGCCGCCGGGCCAGCGCGCGCTGCGGCTCGGTCAGCTCGGCGCAGGCGGTGTCCGCGCTGACCGCGATCGCGCCGGCGATGCCGCCGATCGCCTCGTAGTCGGCGATGGTGATCGTGGTGCCGTTGCCGTGCCGCCAGGTGGCGTACAGTGCGTGGGACAGCAGCGGCAGCGCGCCCGCCGCCGGGGCCCCGTCGCGCAGCGTGAGGTCGCGCAGGATCAGGTCGGTCAGCCCGGGTTCGAGGGCGAGGCCGGCCTTGCGGGCCGGCTCTGCGATGGCCGCCCTCAGCCCGTCCTCGTCCATCGGGCCGAGCGCGAGCTGGTCCCTGGTGGCGGCCACCAGCTCCGGGTGGTTCAATGCCTGCGTGTAGAAGTCCGAGCGCAGGCCGAGCACGACGACGCTGTCGCGCGCGAGGGCGTGGACGCCGGCGACGAAGGCGCGCCGCTCCTCCTCGTCCTCGCACAGGGTGAACAGCTCCTCGAACTGGTCGAGCACGATCAGCGGCCCCTCCAGCCCCTTGAGCGTCTCCATCGGCCTGGCTCCGGGGGTATGGACCGTTCCCATCTCCAGAGTGGCGATCAGGCCCGCGCCGATCAGGGAGGACTTCCCCGACCCCGAGGGGCCGACCAGCAGTTGCAGACCGCCGCCGCGCTCGCCCAGCAGCTCCACCTTGCCGATCAGCAGCTCGGTCGGCCCGGCCCGGCCGAAGAACCAGCCGGCGTTGTCGGGCTGGTAGGCGGCCAGGCCGCGGTACGGCGGCGGCCCCGACCGGGACGAGCCGCGCCGCTGCCGGGCCCGCCGCCAGACGGCGAGCCACTCCTCGATCCGCGCCGGGTCGTCCTCGCCACACGCGTGCAGCACCTTGACCAGCAGCTCGCGGGAGGCGGTGGACGGTAGCCCCCGCCCGGCGAACCAGTCGCCGATCGTGCTGTGTGCGCCCTGCACGCCGACCTTCGCCGCCACCTGGCGGACGGTCAGGCCGGCGCGCTCACGCAGCAGGGTCAGCTCGTCGGCGAAGTCGCGGCGGGTCCTGATCCTGCGCGGCAGTGGCTCATCGGGCTCATCGGGCTCGGGCACATCTGCATGTCGGTGTGAGCAGCGGATTGGTTACACACCGCGTACGGACTTGTACGGAAATCGCGGCGACACCCGGCTCACCATGGCGTTCTCCCTACCGTCGAACCGTGCGCGTGGCCTGGCCGCGCTGATGCTGACGCTTGCCTGGATCATCACATGACCTCCCGGCGCGCCTGCCGCAGCGACCTGTCCGACGCCCGGTGGGCACTGATCGAACCGACCCTGACGGCATGGCGGGCGGCCCGGCGCGGGCCGGGTACGGCAGCCCGGATTCATGACCTGCGAGAAATCGTCAATGCCATCATGTACGCGCGCCGGGACCGGGATCGCTTGGGAGTACCTGCCGCGCGTGCGACTTCCTCGTGGCCGAGACGATAATGCTCAAACGGCTGTACGTGCTGGTCTCCATCGAGCACGGCACCCGGAAACTGCCCCTGGCCGGAGTGACCGCACACCCAACCGGAGCATGGATCGTGCAGCAGGCCCGCGACCTCGTCATGGACCTGGGTGACCGCATCGCCGGGGCGGCGGTTCTTACTCCGCGATCGAGATCCGCTCTTCGCCTCTGCCTTTCGGGAGGTCTTCACCGCTGAAGCCTTCCTGGCCGCTGGGGCGCTGCCGACGCGGGAGCGCTTCTGCCCGGTCCCGTCTGCACCGAGCACCAGTGTTCGCTCCGGGGCTTTGCCGTACATCTACGAGGGCCTGCTCCACCAATCGGCCCGTTCGGGGCTTCACCGATTGTCCGTCTTGATGCCGGCCTCGGCGAGAATCGCGTCCATGAGCCCACTGTGAGGGCGTCCCGCTCGGAAACACGGTTTTCGTGCTACGAGCCGGGGTTTCGCTACGCGATCAGGACGGCGGCAGCGACCGTCATGAAGTGTTGTTGTCACTGGTCTAAGAGGTGCTTGTTCGGCCTGCTGACAGTGCTGGTCCGATCAGATCTGCCCAATAACGTTGAACTGCTGGTGCTCCGTCGCGAGAACCAGGTACTGGCCGGTCGTGAGTGACCGTGATTGCACCCTCGTCACCCTGTCCAATCGCACGCCAATGTACGACGATCAGCCAGCGACCTGGGGTTTCTCGCGCGACGCGCGTACCCTTCCCGTCTGATCATCCCGGGCTCGCAGCTGGGTTCTAGGTGGGACGATCCTTCGGGGATTGGTAGCCGCTGCGACGTCAGAGCTGCTCGCGTTCCCAGGACGGCCCCGCAATGTTCGGCGGCGTAGTCATCGAGCCCTTGACGGAATGCCAAGTGGCGGGCCACTCATGAGGAGGACGCGCCAGGATCGCGCAGACCTCGCGCGCCAGTTCGGTCGGGCTACGGCCGCGCCAGGGAGTGGCGACGAAGATCTGGCAGTCATCCTCGATCTCAAGCCAGACCTCGAACAGATCAGGATCTCGGGGGACGGCTCTCTTGGCGCTGAGGCCGTAAGTCAGCAGTCGGTCATGGTCAATGCTTGTCAGGACCAGCCGCCCCGCGGTGCGCATCGGGGTCTCCCACGAATGATCCGCGGCGACCCGCGCGACCTCCAGCTCATACTGAGTGGCCGAGAAGCAGGCGCCTCGGTCCGCGGGCGCCTCTCTCGACCATTCCCAGCGCACCAGGTCCCCATTACGGGTGATGGTGACGTCCGTGCCCCCGCAGTCGTAGACGCCGCATGCGCCGCAGCGAGCGATCGCGACAGTGTGCGGCCGGGAATCGGCCAGCAGTCGATCGGCCGGGACCAGGACGTCGTACGGATCCATCCCCTGCCCCGCCCCGGCGGAGGTCATCTCCGCTCCGTTGACGTAGACCTGCAGCTGGAATGATTCGCTGCCTGGCCTGTTGGACCCGGGCGCGATCGCCAAACGGAGAAGGTCGACGCCCAGTTCTCCGCCGTTCCCGTTCACACCACTCATGATCCACCATCACAACGGCCTGACCGCCCGCCTTCAGCGATAACCCCTGTGGGGACGTGCAAGCCTGATCATCTACCAGCGATCCGCCTAGGCTCGGGCCACGCAGAGAGACACACGTAATCCGGTGGTCCGGGGCTGAAGAACGAAGCCCCGGACCTTCGATCGCCCCCAACCATGTCCGGCGACCAGCCATGCAGTGGCGATCGTAGGAGCTGCTCGAAGACGCCGGTCCTCGCCCACGACCGGAACCGGTCGTAGACGGTGGACCAGGGCCCGTACTCGGTGGGCAGGTCCCGCCACTGACTGCCGGCCCGAAAGCGCCACGTCCATCGCGTTGAACTGCTGCCGCAGGCTCGGGATCGGGCCTCGCTCACCCGACGGCAGAAGAGGCTCGATCAACGGTGCGGTCTCCACGCGCCACGGCGAAGGCATATCAGGATCGCAGACCACAGCGCGCCGAAGCCCTCTGACCTCAGCTCCGTACAGGGCCCTCGCGCTCACCCGCTGCTTGACGGCATATAACCGCCTACGTACACTTTTCCGAAATTACGGAAAAACGGAAGAGGTCGCGTGGAAGATCGTCTGGCGGCGCTGGAACGGCGGATGGACCGGCTGGAGGAACGGCAGACAGGGGCACCTGCCTCCGGGCTTAAGGCTGCGGCGTCGTCCTCGCTGGAGCTGGTAGGGCACTTCCGGGAACGGGCCGCGGAGGGCCATCCGCCCGGCGAGACGGCCGGCACGGTGGCGTATGTCGGGGCTGCGTTCCTTGCCGGCCATGAATACGTGTGGGCCGGCGAGCACCCTGTCGCCGATCTGATGGCTGCCGACTGGACGGCCGCCGCCGGGGTTCTGGAGTCAGTGGGCAGCCCGCCCCGACTGGCGCTGCTCGCGGCGCTCGTCGGCGGCCCCCGCAGCCGGACCGAGTTGCAGGAGGCGCTGGGCGGCGAGAGCTCGACCGGCCACCTGTACCACCACCTGCGCGAGCTGCAGCGGGCCGGACTGATCACGCAGCGGCGGCGGGGCGCGTACGAGGTCGTCGCGCGGGCTGTCATCCCGCTGCTCGCCATTCTCGCCGCCGCGCTCGACATCAGCCCGGGCACGCTCGCAGACGAGCCGGGACAGGAGCCGGCATGAGGCCGTCACGACCCTCCGCGGCACGGCGGGCATGGATGTCGGGGGATGTCGAGGAGGCGGCGCGGCTGGCGGCCGAGGGAGGGGACGAGCGTCTGCTGGTTCTGGTCGACCTGGTACGCGGCCGGTTCGAGCGGGCGCTGGCCCGCTACGAGTCACTCGCGGGCGGGCTCTGGCTCCGCGCGCTCGACGAGCCGGTGGCACACGCCTGGCTGCACCTGGATCGGGTGGACCGGGCCTGTGAGCATTTACGCCGCCGGGGCCGCCGTATCCCGCCCGATCTGGCGCTGCGGCGCGATCACCCGATGATGGTGAAGGCGACCGAGCCCGTCCGGCTCCCGTTCGGCGACCACCCGCTGGCCGAGTACCTGCCTGCCGTCGAAGGCACGCTGAACGGCCACCGGACCCTGCTCCACCTGGACACCGGGGGCACGTTCCTCGTGATGGGCACCGAGCGGGCGACGGCGATGGGCATCGAGACCGTGCCGAACGGGCGCCGCTTCCATGGCATCACCCGTACGCCGGTCCGCACCGGCATCGCCCACGAGCTGGCCCTCGGCGGCGCGATGCTGACGAACGTGCCCGTGGATGTCGTCCCCACCCTGGCCGGCCCCCAAGACCTCGTGATCATGGGCACCTGCCTGTTGCGGCGTTTCCTGCCCACCATCGACACCCCAGCCGGGCACCTGCTCCTCGCACCGGCTGGGCACCACTCCCCGCCCGAGGGAACTCGCATGCCCTTCTACCTGTGGGGGGACCACTTCATGTTCGCCAGGGGCGGTTACGGCCACCACCGCGACCTGACCTTCTTCGTCGACTCAGGCCTGGTCTACGTGCTGGAGGACGAGGACGGCACGACCCGGCAAGCGGCCGTGCTGGCCACCAGATCCCAGTACCGCTCATGGGGAATTCCACGCGCCGACCTCGCCGCCACCCACCTGAAGGCGGCTCATCCCCTCCGGTTGGGGGCGCTGGAGCAGCCGGGGCACCTCATGTCCGTCGCTCCCGGCAGGACCGCGCCCTGGTCCCGGTTCGGCGGCGTCACGATCGACGGGATGCTCTCACAGGCGTTCCTCGCCGAGTACGCCTGGACGCTGGACTTCGATCGGCACGAATACACCTTCCGATCCTGATGCCGCCCAGCGCCAGGCGCCGGCTGGGCAGATGAGCGAATCTGACTGGATAAGATCAGGCGCCGGCACTGCCCACCACCATGAGCTCACCGCCGGCAATCACCGCCTGGGGCAGCGTGCAGGAGTCAGCGCGCGCAACCTGTGACGTCTTCGCCTGGTCGGGGCCCCTTCGAAGATGTTGAGGGCGTCGACCCTTGCCGGGTTCAGTTGGCCGAGCGTGGCGGCCGGTGGTGTCGAGCCGGCCGCGACTGAAAACCTCGACCGCAAGGATGGGGCTTGTGACAGGCGCGAATGAGCAGGGCAGCGAATGGTGGAGAAAGGACGTGCGGGCCGAAGCGTTCGGCCTGATGAGGGGGCGGCCTCGAGTGCCGCAACGGACGGCCGGCCCCACAGCCCCCCTCCCGACTCTGCAGGGTCGGCCGCCCGTGCTGTCTACCGTTGCTGAACGCGGGCCGGGCTGGAAGAGCGGGTTGTTCCGCGGAACGGCTTTCCCCGGATATTTGACCGGCCGGATGCCATCATTAGCCGACATGAACAGCCCGGTCGGCCCGGTCGGCCCAGGCAACGCGGACGGCACGGTTCTGGCGTCACCGAAAGGGGTGCTGGCCGACTTCCTGACCGCCCGGCGCGCCGCCGTCACCGCGGCCGAGCACGCCCTGCCCGAACCGGCCTACCCTCGCCGGGTCCCCGGGCTGCGGCGGGAAGAGGTCGCCCAGCTCGCCGGCATCAGCACCGACTACTACAGCCGGCTGGAGCAAGGCAGGGTCCGCACCGCCTCCCGCGCCGTCCTGAACGCCATCGCCCAGGCCCTGCTGCTGAACGACGACCAGCGGCGGCACCTGTTCCAGCTCGCCCAGCCCGCCCTGGCGGACCGGCCGGACGGAGCCGAACAGCAGGTCTCCCCGCAAACGCAGCGGCTGCTGGCCAACCTCATCGACACCCCCGCCCTGGTGCTCGGCCGCTACCTGGACATCCTGGCCTGGAACCGGCTCGCCGCCGCCCTGCTCGGCGACCTCGCCGCCATGCCGCCCCGGCATCGCAACTACGTCCGCATGATCTTCCTCGACACACACGTCCGCGCCCTGCAAACCGACTGGCCCGCCCGCGCCCGCGAAGCCGTCTCCAGCCTGCGCATGGCCGCCGGCGCCTACCCCGACCAGCCCCGCCTGCACGAACTCGTCGGCGAACTGTCCGTGCACGACGACGACTTCCGCACGTGGTGGAGCCAGCACCTCATCACGGTGCACCCGTTCGGCCACAACACCGTCCGGCACCCCATCGCCGGCACCTTCGACCTCGACTGGCAGGTCCTGACCAGCGTCGACGACCACGAACAAGCCATCGTGCTCATCACCACGCCACCCAGCGGCCCAGACCACGCCGCCATCCGGCACCTCGCCGCATGGGCGGAACAACAGGCACTGCTCTCCAGCCATCCCGGCCCATGCGCTGGCAGGCCTTGCCCGGCTGAACGTGGCGTCGTTCCGCCGTAGGACAGTAGCCATGAGACAGGCTTCGGCGCTCTGTCCCGCGGCAGGCGCTCGGCGACGTCTCGCCATGACTCGCCGCAGGACTGGATGTGCTGTCGGAACAGGGGAGCCGGGTCCGCGCTGGTTGGTGACCTTGAGCAGCTTGGCCCACTGCAGATTGGCGAGGGCGTCCTGCCACATCAGCGTGTGGATGTACTCCCTGTACTACCGGCCGGCCGTCCAGGCCGCCATCTCAGTCCGGGACGGTGAGAGCTGACGGGTAGTAGCTCTCGGTCGCGAGGGCTCGAAGAAAAGGGCCGATGAGGCGGCGGGTGATCGCTCCGGGGCTCTGGCTGAGTTCGGCCCAAGTGGTTGCTGTGGTGGAGATGTAGTTGTCCCGCTCGTAGAGGGGCCGTCGTCGCTCCAGGAGTTTCGGCTTGGGGCCGCCCGGAGTCCTCGAAGGCCGGTGGCTCCGAACGCCGGCGCCCAGTTGCCGAAGTAGCCTGCTCGCTCGCCAGCTTCGACGACTGAGCCGAGCAATCGCCGGGTGCCACTGACGGCGGCGCCTTCGAAGATCACCTGCTGTTCGGGCACAGAACCTTGACCTCGCTGTTCCGAGAGTCGGCTGAAGAAGAGACGCAGGCCGCCGTCCTCGTGGACCTACAACTCGATTGCGTTCTCAGGAGCGTAGGTGGAGGTGGTGATGACGTTGCTGCGGTCGGCGAGGTTAGAGGTTGAGCGACAAGGAACAGGTGGGCTCGCCTGCGGATGGTGGGGTGCGCGGGTGAAGGTCCGCTTCGTCTTGTCCTCGGCGATCCTCGTTGCGAGTACCGGGCCATGTCACCCGTCCTGAAGGCTGAACGGGGACATCGGCAAGTATGGCCGGACTCGGACCGTGAGTGCGGTGGCCGCGCTCGGCGCGTCGCGATCGATCGTCCTTCATCGGTGAGCAGGATCGCGGCGCGACCGGCGATGCCCCTGAATGGCGGGTGCCGAGGTCCACTGTGGCGGGGCGGCGGGCATGCTCATCGAATTGGCCGGGCTTCTGTTGGGTTCGGTCGGCGGGCGGACCGCCGTCGTAGCGATCTCGTGCCCGCTTCGCTATCCCTCGCTTCGCTACCCCTGATCACCGGGAGCTGGCTTTTGAGCGGGAGCGGCCACTTCGTGGACGACGTCTGCGTAGAGCCGAAACAGGCGTGGTGCGGGAGCGGGGGCGGCGTGCTGGAGGAGATGCTGCCAACATTGCGCGACCAGCCGGCGGGCTTGGGTGCCCGGCCAGGGCTGCGGCAGCAGTTCGGGAGGCAGCAGTGGGTCGGCCTCCATGACCCGGGCGAATTCGGAGGCCAATTCGATGGCGATGGTCAGCAGCTGCGGTTGGTCGATCGAGGCCGGGCCGCGTAGCCGTTCCAGGCGGATTCGGGTGATGCGGGCAAGTCGCTGATGGGTGTGCGCGAGGTCGTCGAGTGGCCATAGCCGGGCGGCCAACCGCTGGGGATCGTCGATGCCGCCCACTCGCAGGTCAGCGCTGGTGAGGTAGGTGACACAGTCGCCGATGCCGAGCCGGGCGACCTCGGCTTCGACCAGATCCTCCCAGGGATTGGCGGTGACGTAGAGACCGCCTTGGAGGGGTGCGCCGCCCAGGTGGACGATGTGCTCGCGCAACGCGTCGCGGGCGGCCCGCGCCGATTCCGGTACGGCGAAGGCCACCATGTGCCAGATGCCGTCCCAGGGCGCCTCTCCCCGGTCCTGGGCGTACATGAAGCGCACGAACTCCACATTGGGGTCAAGGGCGCGGCGGGCTTCAGCCGTGGCATGCAGCACCGCGCGCCGGCCGCGGCCCGACTGAACGAATTGGCCTTCGGTGACCAACCGTTTGATGCACAGCCGTACCTGCAGGTCGGTCATGTCGAGGATCCGGGCGACCGCATACAGCTCGCCGGCGTCCACCGTTTGATCCTCGTGGATCAGGCTCTCCACCAGCACCCGGGTGGAGATTTCCACGTGATCGTCTTGCGTGGGCGGCATGCCCTCACCTCCTGCGGCACAACTATAGTACGGTCGATTCATATACGATCGTTTTCAGAACGAACCAAGGAGGGGTGGCGACTGTGATCGAATACCGCCGGGCGCACTGGATTCTGCGTACCATGCTGGCCGTGGCCGTCCTGGTCGCCGGCTGCGGCGCCTGGGTGGCCTACCAGGACACCTACGAGATACGGGAGGAGCACGTGACGATCACCGGCGGCAAGCAGCCCCTGAAGGGGGTGCTTGCCTGGCCGACCGCGGGCAAAGGCCCGTACGGGCTGGTGGTGTTCGTGCACGGGGACGGGCCGGCCGACGCCACCCACAAGGATTTCTACCTACCGCTATGGGAGACGTTCGCCCAGGCCGGCTATGCCTCCTTGTCCTGGAACAAGCCCGGAGTGGGCGGAGCAGCCGGCAACTGGCTGGACCAGAGCATGGCCGACCGGGCCGCGGAGACCGTCGCGGCCATCACCTGGGCGAAAGGAAGGCCGGGCCTCGACGCGAACCGCATCGGGCTGTGGGGAGGAAGTCAAGCGGGCTGGGTCATGCCCAAGGTGGCCATCCGCCTGCCCGAGCTACGCTTCGTCATCGCCCTCTCGCCCGCCGTCAACTGGCAGCAGCAGGGCCACTACTACTTGCAGCGCAAACTACAGGACGAGCACGCCACGCCCGACCGGGTGCAGGCCGAGCTGGCCCGGCAGGAAATGATGCTGGAACGGCTGCGCGCGGGAGCCCCCTACGAGCACTACAAGGCCGCCGTCGGGGACACCAGGGGCATGACCGCGAAACGCTGGACCTTCATCTCCAAGAACTACACCAGCGACGCCGCGTCGGATCTCGCGGCCATGCGGGTGCCGGTGCTGCTGCTCCTGGCCGGGCACGACCGCAACGTCGACGTCGCCGACACTGAGGCCGGCTACCGCAAACATCTGCGCGCGCCTGGCATGTTGCAGGTCCGGCACTATCCCGACGCCACCCACGACCTGATCCGCAAGGACCTCAAGGACTCGGAGCTGAAGATGTTCCTTTTTGCCGTGGCGGCGCCACGCTCGCTGTTCTCCGACGGCTTTCTGCATGATCAGCGCGACTACCTGGAAAAGGTCTCCTGATAATCCTGTGACACTTCATAATCCTGTGACACTTCGCGATCTTGAGGCGTTGGGGCCACCTGGCAGCGGCCACCGCGTGATCACACGCCGCGCGGCTGGCGCCTATGTGCGCGGACATGCCGGCCTCCATGGCGCCGGCCGGCAATGTCGACGGCAGGGGCCCAGATGTCCCCGGTCTGGTAGAGGTACTGTGGTCGGTCGCCCCGGCGTCTGGGACGACCGAGCGGATGCGGGTCTGCCCGCCGGCCACAGCAGTTGACACGCTCCTCGGGCTGGAACCTGAGGATTCTGGCCTGTGCCGCTGTTCACGCGGCGGCGCTTCCACGGCTTTCTGCTTCGTTGGCCTGCACCACCGCACACGGTGGTCTTGTCTGACCTCCACATGCGTTTAGCCGCTCCGCCCGTCCGGCGGCGAGAATGTTGATCGCGGCGTTGACATCCAGCCCTGCCCGGTGCAAGCGAGCCCCGCAGAAACTACGGCGAGCCGATCTTCCGGCCGCCGACAGGACCACGAAGTGGGCCAAGCCCAGGTCGATCCCGGTCTCTGCGTCTGCCTCGGGCAGGATGACCTCATCCACGCCGACCACGAATGAGGCGAAGTATCGCCCGGCGGTGTCCTTGATGACCGTCACGCTCGACGGCTGCAACGGCAGATCCCGTGACCAGCGGCGTTGAACTGCAGCAACGGCAGTCGCAGAACAAGCCGGGCGCCTCCCAGGTCATCCGACCCCTGGACCGTCAACGTGCCGCCGTGGCCTTGAGCGATGGCCAGGGCGATGGGCAGGCCGAGGCCGGTCCCGCCGTGTTCACGGCTGCGTGCGCTGTCGAGCCGGGTGAAGTGTTCGAAGACACGCTCGCGTTCTTCACGAGGGATGCCCGGCCCATCGTCGTCGTCCGATCCACCTGCCGCAAGGTGTGGTGGATGAGTTCGCCGAGGTCGGTCTGGCCGGGATGCAGTTGGGCCTCCTCCAGTTGGAGCCGAAGTCCTGCCAACGGAGTGCCGAGTTCGTGCGAGGCATCGGTGACGAACTGCCGATGCCGGGCGCGCATATGCCCGACGAGATGCTCCATTCGCGCGACAAGGCCGACGATCTCGGTGTGGTCGCTAGGTCTGTTCATGAGGTTCTCCAGTGCGTTCCGATCTTCGGCACGCGAGGCGCGATCGAGAGCCCCGGGCCAAGCCGATACCTGCGCCTCCGATCGGAAGGTGCGACAGTGCCGATCGTGAGAGCGGCGGCTGGCCGCGGGCCTGGGCATCCTCCTGACCGAAGAACCAGGACAGGCTGCCTCGGCTGAGGCCAGGGTCTCGGATGACGTCTTCGAAGGTGGTTTCGAAGACGTCTTTCCTGCCGAAACAGGTTGCGCCGGCCCGCAGGACGCGGGCGAGCAGCTCTTGAAGCGTTCCACGCTTAATAGATCTCACAGTCCAATAACTTACTAGATTTGTGATTCTAGTTACAGTGGCGCCGTCCCCGAAACGTGGATCCCCTGTCCGGCCAGGGGTTCGGAGGGGTGGTGTTGGGCGTGGGGCCGCTTCCGATGGGCGACCGGCAACCGGCAACCGGACTCACAATCGTTCAGGAGTGATACGGTCGTCATTATGACGACCGTATCTAATTCGGACGTTCCAGCGTGGAGTTCGCCACGGCACGTCGACGTGTTGATCATCGGGGCGGGTCTGTCCGGGGTCGGAGCGGCCTGGCGCCTGCACCGCGAACCCGGATGGACGTACGCGGTGATCGAAGCCCGGAAGCGCGCCGGCGGCACGTGGGACCTGTTCCGCTACCCCGGCGTCCGCTCGGACTCCGACATGTTCACCCTCAGTTACCCCTTCCAGCCGTGGCGGGGCGAAAAGTCGCTGGCCGACGGCGACAGCATCCGCCGCTATATCGAGGACACCGCTCGCGAGCACGGCATCGACCAGCACGTCCACTACGGCTGCACGGTGACGGCCGCCGATTGGTCCTGGGCACAGGGCCGCTGGTTGGTCGAGATCGAGGAGGGCGGGCTCTGTCGCACGTGGACGTGCTCGTTCCTCTACATCTGCGCCGGCTACTACGACTACAAGCAAGGCCATCAGCCGGACTTCGAAGACATCGAGCGCTTCGGCGGCCGGTTCGCGCACCCACAGTTCTGGCCGCATGACCTCGACGTCACCGGCAAGCGGGTTGTGGTGATCGGCAGCGGCGCCACCGCGGTCACGCTCATTCCCGCGCTTGCCAAGACGGCGGGGCACGTCACGATGCTCCAGCGCTCGCCGACCTATATGAGCTCGCAATCCGACATCGACCGGGCGGCCGACGCGCTGCGCCGCGTGCTTCCCTCGCGGCTCGCGCACATCCTCGTGCGGGCCAAGAACGTCCTGCTCAGCCAGCTGACGTACTGGCTGAGCAGGCGCTACCCCGAGCAGACCAAGCGGCATCTGCGCAGCGCCCTCCTCCGGTTCCTGCCGGACGCGGCCTACGTGGACCAGCACTTCGCACCTCGTTACCAGCCATGGGACCAGCGGTTGTGCGTCGTACCCAACGGCGACTTCTTCCGGGATGTGGCCGCCGGGCGGGCATCGGTGGTCACCGACCGTATCGCCCGATTCGTCAAGCACGGGATCACGCTGGAGTCCGGCAAAGAACTGAAGGCGGACGTGGTCATCTCCGCCACAGGACTGTCGCTGATTCCTCTCGGCGGGATCAAGCTGTCGGTCGGCGGCGAGCCGATCGACCTCGCCGACACCACCGCCTACCGCGGGCTGATGCTCAGCGGCGTACCCAACCTGGCCTTCTGCGCCGGCTACACCAACGCGTCATGGACACTGCGGGCCGACCTGTCCTCCCGCTATGTCGTCCGGCTGCTTCGCCACCTGAGGCGGCGCGGCCTCGCGACCGCGATGCCCGCCTTCCCACGCGAGAGCGCCCGGCGCCCGCTGCTCGGCCTGACCTCCACCTACGTCCAACGCGCCGCGCATTTGTTCCCCCAGCAGGGCGATCGCGACCCGTGGGTGGTCACCCAGAACTACGTGATCGACCGGATGCGATTCGCCTTCCTCAACGTCCGCAAGGGAATGATCTTCGATGGGTGACGCGAAGCACGTCATCGCCCTCGGCGGCGCAGGATCGAGCACGCTCCCACCACCGGGGGGCGGTCCCATGATCCGCGGTGACGTCGTCCCGGGCTGGGAGCCGGTCCACGCCGCCTTCTTCAAGATCACGGGCGGTCCGGGCGAACGCGGCGCGGGGCTGCACATCCTGCACCGGGGCACGCCCGTCGTCGACCTCTATGGCGGCAGCCACGGGCCGGACACCCGCCAGGTGGTCTTCTCCGCCTCCAAGGGCATCGCCTCCGTCTGCCTGGCCGTGCTCGTCGACCGCGGCGAGCTCGACTTCGAGGCGCGCGTGACCAGGTACTGGCCCGAGTTCGGCCGCTGCGGCAAGTCCCAGATCACCGTCGCGCAGATGCTCAGCCATCAGGCCGGGCTGATCGCTCCCCGCCATCGCGCCACCGTTGCCGAGGTGCTCGATGGGCGCCCACTCGCCGACGTCCTGGCCGGCCAGCCTCCGCGCTGGCCCACGGGGCGGCCCGGGTACCACGCGGTCACCTGGGGCACGCTCGCCGACGAGCTCGTGCGCCGCATCACCGGCGGCCGGTTCGGCGAGGTGCTCGACGATCTGGTGTGCCGGCCGCACGCCCTGGCGATCAGCATCGGCGGCCGGCCAGCGGGCCCGCCGCCCGCGCCGGTGCACGCCGCCACCCGGATCCCGTTCCCGGCCAGGATGACCGCCGCCGTGTTCGCGCGGGCCGGTACGCCGCTGTGGGAGGCGATGACCGTGCGCGGAGCTCTCACCGAGCCTGCCGACCGGTGGATGGACCGGCCGGAGACCCTCGCCGCACATCTTCCCGCCGCCAACGGCGTCGCCACGGCCCCATCCCTGGCCAGGCTGTATGCGCTGCTCATGGTGGGTGAGCTGGCGAGCGCGCGTACCTGGCGCGCCGCTGTGAGCCCGCGCGCCACCGGCCGGGATCGGGTCCTCGGCCTTCCCGCCACCTACGGCTGCGGGTTCGCCCTGCCCAGCCGCGCCTGGCGGCTGGGCTCCCCCACCGCTTTCGGGCATCCCGGAATCGGCGGCGCGCTCGGCCTCGGCGATCCTCGCCGAGAGCTGGCGTTGGCCTTCCTGCCACGGGGCATGCCCGCCAACGCCTTGGACGACGCGCGTCACCGCATCCTTTTGGACGCGGTGACCAGCGTGATCGGTCCTTGACCAGAGACGACCGACGTCAACAGGTGAAATCCCACCCAGGAGGGTGAGCTGCAGATGCAAGCAAGCCAGAGATCCCCGGCCGGTGCCACCGTCGAGCCGCCCGGCAGAAGCCACCGCTGTCCTCGATACCAGCCCTACCTGTCGCTCGCCGGCCAGGCGATTCACGATCCGCGGACGTACGTCATTGTAACTGGATTCCTAAGTTCATTAAGCTATTGGACTGTGAGATCTAGTAAGCATGGGACGCCTCAAGACCGGGTCGCCCGCGTCCTGCGGGCCGGCGCGATCTGCTTCGGCAGGAAGGGCTTCTTCGAAACCACCTTCGAAGACGTCGTCCGCGAGTCCGGCCTCAGCCGAGGCAGCCTGTACTGGTACTTCGACTCCAAGGACGCGCTCTACAACGCGGTGCTCGAGCACTGCGCGGCACGCTTCCGGGCGACGTTCGATGCGGGCATGGGCGGCATCGAGGGAGACGGGCCCATCGTGTCCAGGTTCTTGACGGGCGTGGTCGCTGATGTGATCCAGCAGGAAGACGTCTACCGGGTCCTGTATCTGGCTCCACGATCGGAGTCCGCCGCAGAGACACTGACACAGCTGACGCTGTCCTTCATCGACTACGTACGCCTCGTGGTGGAAACGGCCGGCCAACGAGGAGAGATCGACACCCGGCGTCACTCTCGCGAGGCTCTGGCCGACATCCTCCATGCGCTTGCCGAAGGCCTGATCATCCGACGGTTGTTTGATCCCGGCTTCGACACGGCTCGATACGTCACTACTGCGGCCGACTTGCTCGGCGGTGGCGGCGAGCGATCAACGGCCGCAGGTCCGCCGGACGCGGCCCACGCCGAGCAGGAGAACCACGCTGATGACGTCTGAGCAGGTGGATGTCGTCGTCGTGGGCGGCGGCGTCGCGGGATTGGCCGCCGCGTGCGAGTTGCGCGGCCGCCGGGTGGTGGTGCTGGAGGCCGCCGAGCGCATCGGCGGGCGTGTGCGCACGGGCGAGCGCGACGGCGTTCCCTACCACCTCGGGGCTCAATACCTCGCAGGGGCGACCAGCGCCCGGCTTTTCGAGCAGCTCGGTGTGGAGCGGGTCAGCCTGCCGAAGGACAACGGGCTGTTCCTTCGCGGCCGGGTCAGGCGCGGCACCGCTACCTCACTCATGCGCGCGCTGCGCGTGGGTGCGGGCGGCCTGGCCGATATCGCGGCGGTCGACCGCGACTCTGCTCACGTTTCGCACCTTGTCACGAGTTTGGCGAGCCCATCGGTAGCGCCAGATGACCTGCCTGCAGAAGCGGCGCTGCTGGACGAACGCTCCTTTGCGGAGGCGATCGCACAGCGCCGCCCGCAAGTGCGGGCGTTCTACTCCACCTTGATCCGTTCACTAGCGTGTAAGGACCCCGCGGACCTTTCGGCCCTGTACGCCTACGCGATGCTCGGCTCGGAGAAGAAGGAGGGGATCGGGGGCGCCTTTCGGGCGCGCCACGGGATGCGGGATGTGCTGGAAGCCTTCACCCGGGCACTGGACGGGCGCATCCGGCTGCAAGTCCAGGTGACCGGCATCGAAACCCGCAGTTCGGGGATCGAGGTTGTCTACCGGCAAGGCAACGAGAACCACCGCCTAAGGGCACGGGCGTGCGTGGTGGCGGTGCCGGCGCCGGAGGTCTTGCGGATCGTGGCCGCTCTCCCGGCCGCGCGTCGCGAGGCGCTGGCGCGCGTGCGCTACGGCCGGTTCCTCGCCGTCGCCCTTTTCCTGCGCAAGCCCATCTGGGAAGGGGGATGGGCCATCTCCTGCGATTTGCCGGTGGTCTCGACCCTGCTCAATCCTGCCGTGCTGACGGGGTCCGGCGTCGCGCACGTGCTGTCCTCCTACGCCAGCGAAGACGGCTGCCGCGAGGTCTGGGATCTGGGTGACACCCAGGTGGTCGAGAGGTTCACGGCCGACATCGCGCACGTGTTCCCCCAGCTTCCCGAAGCCCTTTGTGGCGCCCACGTCCATCGCTGGGATCCGGGCTATCCGGCCTGGGAACCCGGCCATCTGGCGCTCTTGTCAGAGCTCGCCGCCCCCCTCGGCAACATCGTGTTCTGCGGCGACTACTTGTCCATCCCTTCGGTCGAGGGCGCGATCGTCAGTGGGCTGCGCGCAGCCTCCCAGATCAAAGCCGCTCGATCGACCTGAGCCTGGAACAGGAGCCGACGCCATGTACAGACACTGCGTCATAGGGGCGGGCTTTTCCGGTCTACCCGTGGCGAAGGAGATGCTCGAACTCGGCGACGACGTCGTCATCATCGATCGCAACGACGGTCCCGGCGGACTATGGCACACCGGCGCGTACGACCACGCCTCCATCATCTCAAGCCGTCGTACGACAGAATTGCCCGACCATCCCATGCCCGACACCTATCCGGACTTCCCCTCCAGGCGGCAACTGGCCGACTACCTGGCCTCCTACGCGACCGTATCCGGCCTCGACCCGCACTGCCGCTTCTCGACCACGGTCACCCGAGTCCGGCCGGGCGGCCGCCGTCGCTGGCTCATCGAGTGCGACGAGGGGATCCCGTCGAAGCAGACACCGTCACCATTGCCAACGGTCACCATTCCGTGCCCAAAGAAGTGACTCATCCAGGCACCTGGGCCGGAGAGATTCTGCGTTCCAACGACCATCAGAACACCTCTCAACTCGCTGGTCGTCGTGTGCTGGTGGTAGGCAACGGCAACACCGGCTGTGACATCGCAGTCGCCGCGGCCGCTGTCAATGGCACCGCCGATATCAGCATGCGGGCCGGAGCCTACATCTTTCCCAAGGTGTTCCTCGGAGTTCCCACAGCCGAACTGGGTCGGCGGCTCCCCTTCAAAGGCGCCTGGGTGGATCGTTCGATCGCTCGTATCATCCACCGATGCGCGATGGGGAACGAAGCCCGGTACGGCATGCCGATGCCGCGCTTCCGCATCCTGGACAAACACCCTGTCGTCAACGACGAGTTACCCGCGCTGATACGTCAGGGGCGGATCACACCACGTCCCGACATCGCCCGCCTGAACCGGACGCTCGTCCATTTCCTTGACGGCACGACCGCGCAATACGACCTCATCGTCTACGCCGTCGGGTACCGAATATCGCTTCCGATGCTGCACCCCGACGACGCTCTCCTGAACTGGGCGGACAACGTGCCCATCGTGCACTCCCAGCTCATCGCCCCCACCGTCCGCGGTCTGTTCCTCAGCGGTCTGGGCCAGGCACGCACCGGAGGCGGCTTTCTCTTTCAGGAGGCGGGTTAGCTCGTGGCACGCATGGCCGCCTACGAGGCGCGCAACCCGATCCCCATCACCACCGCCATCGACCGCCACAGATCGATCCGTTTCGCGCACATCGTTCTCGGCTACCGCTCCATCGCCAAGGTCGATACCCGCTCCTATGGGGCGGCCGAGGCCAACCGGTCCGTCAAACACCTCAACAGCATCCTCGATGACATCGGCTGCCCCGACACGCCCGCCGAGCATCGGTTACAACACGTGCCCTGTCCCCCAGAGTCCAAGGAGCCCCTTTCATGAACATTGTCGTCCTCGGCGGCGCCGGGCACATGGGCAGCCATGCCGTCAGGCACCTGGCCACCCTGCCCTTCGTCCAGGACCTGGTGATCGGCGACCGTGACATGGACGGTGCCAGGAAGCTCGCCGAGATCGTTGGCAAGAAGGCCAGAGCGGCTCGCGTCGACGTCACCGACCCTGAGCAGCTCGCCGCCGCGATGGCCGACGCCGACGCCGTGGTGTCGACCGTAGGCCCGTTCTTCCGGCTCGGCAGCACCGTTCTCGATGCCGCCCTGAATCAGGGATGCCACTACGTGGACATCTGCGATGACCCCGCCCCCACTATGGAACTTCTCTCACGCGACGCCACCGCGCGACAAGCCAACGTGTCGGCCATCGTGGGTGCCGGAGCCAGCCCCGGAATCAGCAACCTGCTTGCGCTCAAGGCCATGCAAGGCCTGGACGAGATCGACTCCGTCATCACCGGCTGGGGCACCGGCGGCAAAGAAGAACCGACAGAACATGCCCACAACGGGGCGTCGGCCGCGATCGAGCATTGGGTCGCTCAACTGGTCGGCACCATCCCGATTCACGACCGCGGCCAGCAGGTGCAAGGCAAACCCATGCAACCCATTCAGATACGCCTTCCTGGCTCCGCTCCCCTCACCGCCTACACCGTCGGGCACCCCGAACCTGTGACCTTGCCCCACTACTTCCCCGCGATCCGCCATTCGATCAACGTCTTCGATGTGCCGAACGCGGTCCTGGTCCTGCTCGAAGAGACCGTTCGGGCCATCACCTCAGGTCGCCTCGCGGTGCATGAAGCCTCACGCATGCTCACCGGAGCACTGTACGGAGGCGAGTTGGGGCCGGGCGGCATCTGGAGCGCCGTCCGTGCGGGTGCTGCCGCAGCGCGCGATCGGGTCACCAAAAGGAACTACCTTCCGCAGATCTTCGCCCTGGTGACCGGAAAGCGCGCAGGTCGGCGTGAGACCAGGGCTGCACTCCTCAACGGCTACATCCCCGGAGGCCTCGGCGCCATCACCTGCATCCCCACCACGATCGCGCTGACGATGCTCGCCGAGGGCGAAATAACTCGAACGGGAGCGTTCGCGCCCGAGGCAGGCATCGACCCCGACCGGTTCTTCACACGCCTTGCCCCCTATGTGGTGCGCGACCGGGCATCCGAGGACGAAGGACCCGTTCGCCTTCTCGTCGAATGACAAAGTCCAGGCCGGCCAGGTAGTCGAGAACAGGACCAGAGGCCGGCCCGCGCACACTCGAACCCAAGAAGATCACAACACGGTGATCAACTCCTTCGCTCTGCCGACCTTTCTCCCGCTGGCAGCAGCACGTGGCGGGCGAAGGCCGAGAAGCAGAAGCTCCCAGCAGCACCTTGAGGAGACCAGCCAGAGCACCGGAGGGCCGCGCGGCGAACATACGCGATCCGCGTATACGGATCGCGCCTGTTCGCGCCACACGCTCGGACGCCGCCATCGAGGGACCAGATCGATCGTGCTCAGGCCTGCACGAACAGCATCCTGCTCGGCCTGCCGCCTGGGCGAGGCGAGACCGAAAGGCAGGCGATGACACCGCTGACGCTGACGCATCAGCACCTGCCCGGAGTCACCGTGATCGTCGTGGCCGGCGAGTTGGACACCACCGCACGCACGACTGCACCGATCGACTGCTGATCTTCGGCGAGCGTCGCGTAGTTCTCGGCGGGCTGATCAACGAGTACCAGAGAACTGGCTGATCAACGAGGCGTCGTCACGAATAAGCAGGTCAGCGCCATGGGCCTGGTTTTGACACCCTCCAGGCTCCGGATGGTGGGAACAACGCACAGCTCCTTCGTAATCGGGCTGAGTGGGAAGGCCTCGCCGGGCCGGCGATGGGGTTGGTGGGCCGCCCATACATACGGCGGCCCACCAACCCTCATGCTTTGCCGCTATACGCCAGTTCCGTCGTTGTGGTTCGGGCGGTGGCCGGCGCCAGGAGCAATTGGCCGGAGGCGCTCCCGCCCGCAGGACTGAGCGACAGTGACGTTCTCGAACGAACTCGCCGTAGATGCGTAAAGCCCGACGCCGCCGCTGCGGACAACGGTGTCGCGGCCCTTCAGGATCTGAACGCCGTTCAACGTCACGGTGATGCGGTCGCCGTGAATCGCCGCACCCAGCCGCACGGGACCTGTCAACGGGTTGCTGATGGATGCCGTGGCCACTGTGACGGGACCCGACGCGTGAGCCTCGCGAATGATGCTCGCGTACTGGGTTCCGTTGCTCGTCTTGCCGACGTGGATCCGATACCCGTACGCGTCCGTGGTGTCTCGCAGCGAGATTCCTGCGTTACCGACGGATCCGTCGATCGTGACCGTGGTCTCCACGACATAGTCGCACGCCTCGGAGAAGCGCGTCGGCAGTGTCGAGTCGGCCAGTACGTGCGCCCGGCCACCGGCAGGCGGCGTGAGGTGCAACTTGCCCGAGGCGACGGACACAGACCCTGTCATTCCTCGCCAACCGGCCTGATCGAGCCCTTCCCTGATCACGATGTTGTCGAAGGTCGCGGCCCGCCGATGCGTAAAGGCGGCGGCACCACCCGTCGGCAACTGGCCGTCGTCCGCGGAGATCGACGTATCGCCGACTGTGGCGCTCAGATGCCTCCCGATCGCGGATACGACCAGCTTGTGCGGGACGTTGGCGCCGATCGGAAGTGCGGTCTCCGCGAGAACCGTGGTCGTCGAGTTGTATATCTTCACGAGCCGCAGCGTCGCTCCCGACGTGGAGTTGAGCACTTCGGCCCGGTAGTAGTTGCGGGAATCGTGGTAGCGGAACGCGAGACCGGTACGGGCCGTCGTCTGGCCGCGTACCCCGGGAACGATGTCCGCGGCCATGACCACGTCATCGGGTACGTCCTGCAGCGCCGCGAACGACACCATGTCCGCAGTCGAGGTCTGTGCCAGCCGCGTGTCCGGCTGTGCGCCGGTTAGCGCCCAGGTCCCCTGGACCGGCGTCCAGCCGCCAAAGGATCCGTTGAAGTCATAGACGGTGCGGTCCAGGCTGGCATCGTCGAACTCGTCGTTGAGCACGGGTGCCGGGGCAAAGTGTTCCTCGAGTGACACGGTAATGAGGCCGCCCGCACGGGTGAACGCGATCGGGGTGTCGTTCACCGTCACCGCGTTCGCTTTCGGCGCGTTGATGGAGAGCGTGCCGGTGAACGGGTCCCCAAGCGAGATCCGGGCGGTCGCGCCGCGCAGTTCCACACTGATATCGGACACCGGTGCGGAAGCGCTGATCACGGTGTTGTCCTGGTCGATCAGCGACGACCCTCGGGTCAGCGCGTACCTGGTAAGCCCGCCGCCTGAAGCACGCTCAAGGTACGCGGTCTCGGCGTTGGTCGTGGCGGCCCCGAACGCCCTCGACGAGGGAGTCGCCTCGCGCGAAAGGTAAAAGCGTCCGGTCGCGTCCGGCAGGGCGATCTCCATCGCCGTCGCCACGGAGTGACTCACCCCGGGCATGGCGATGCGCTTCGCCCTCACCGAGGGCGCCGCGCCGGCCTTGCCGGGAACCACGACCGTGTCCAGTCCCGTCGGCCCGGTGGAGGACCAGTCGTACGACAGGTAGTCGACGTTGGTGAGTACCTGCTCGCCGACGCGTACGGCGCCATCCTCGTGGACTCTGGGGGTTACCGCGGCGCCGGCCGTTGCCACCGGGATGAGCTGCACGCCGGCAACGGGTGCGGCTCCGGGCACGGTGCCGAACCCGACCGTGGCGACCTTCGTGGTCGGATTGACGGTCACCGGATCCCCGGGGAAGTGCCAGAGCTGCCGGTAGTTGTGCGCGGCGGTGTCGCCGGTGAGGTCGTCGGAGACCACCCAGAAGCCGGGCTTGACGAAGTAGACCGCGCGATCGTGCGCGACCGGCCGGTAGCCCATCGCCGCACCGCGGTAGATGTCGAGGCCCGCGTTCGAGCGCCACAGCGACGTTGTGCGGGGGACGCCGGCGGTCTGCGGGAGTCCGTCGACCTCGATGGTGTTGTGCGCCTCGGTGGTACGGCGCATCCAGTCGTTCGTCGGAGTCGCGCTGTAGTCCCCCACCCCGGAGTCGACGATCAGCGGACGCCCGTACGCCGCCATCACCAGGCTGAGGTCGTCCGGATGCCGATGCGAGGCGGTGTAACTGGAATTCTGGTTGTTGATCAGCATGTACCGGGCATCGGCGTCCCACCCGGAACGCTGAACCGCGAAGCTGATCGGAAACACCGTGGACGACAGCGTCGGGGCGGTCCCCTCCGTTCGGCCGGAGGCGACCCAGGTGAAATCGGGCCAGGAGTTGCGTACACCACTCCTGCGAATGGCCGACGTACCCGCGTAGTTGTTCGGCGTGTCGCCGATCGCCGCGGGTTCGAGATTCGGCTGACGGGTCGCGAACAGCGAATCCGCGATCCAGTCCGCCCCCTGGACGAGGGAATCAGGAGCGGTTCGCCCGTTGGCATTCGCGACTGCTATGACGGAGTTGAGCATATCCGCCACATATGCCTGATAGTTGAACGCCGGCTCGCGGTACACACCGTCGCCCTTCAAGTACGCGCGCAGGAACCGCTCGACCGAGCGCACCGCGAACCACTCCCAGCCAGGCGATGACGAGAACTCGGGCAGGAACACGGCTGCCGCGTGGACGGAGCGGGCCATCGACACGTACCAGTTGTTTCCGACATGTATCTGCATCACGCCGGCGAGGAAGTCCGTCGTGGCGTGCAGGCCGGACAGGTACGCCACGAGATCGCTCGCGTCGATGCCAGGATCGGTCCGGAACACCGAAAACGCGCTGACCAGCTGGGCGAGCCGCTTGGCCGCCGACAGGTTGCGGCCCTGCGGCCAGCTCTGATTGTCGGCGAAGAAGTCCAGCGAGATGTCCATCCACGCCGCCGCGTACGCCGCACGCTTTGCCGGGTCACTCTCGGACACGTAAGCGAATGCCAGTTTGGGCATGAACGTGAAGTCGCTCATCAAAGTCTGCGCGCTGCCCGGGGTGGTCTTCGTCCCACCCCACAGGTCCTGCCAGTCGATGTCGATCCGCTGCTCGGCGCTGTTGTAGAAGTTGCGGGTCTCGGCGCCGAACCGGAAGATCCCCGCCGCGAGCTCGTCGGGGCCCGAGTCGCCACCGCCCAGGCCCTCGGCCGGAGCCGGGTACTGGACGTCGGCGCGGCCCGCGTAGTAAACCTTGAGCTCGCTCGCGGCGCCCACTTCATCACCGGCGGCCAGCTTGGCCGCCACCGCGCCGAGCCCCGGGCGCGTCAGGTCGATCAGCCCGCCGAGATCCGACATGTCGGCGGCGGCGGCACTGCCCGGCGACAGAACCGCCGCCACCAGAACCAGCACGACCGCCGCACGGGCCCGACCACGCGTGTACCAACGTAACTTGCTCCGTCTCACCACTGTCTCCTCCCTAACCCCGTGAAAGTGTTGGCTGAGTCCAGCGCGTCAACCACCCGCCTGCTCCTCGTACTCGGCCTTGATCTTGTTGCCCACCCGGTTCATGAAGTTCGTGATGGCCGGCTGCCACGCCGAGACGGGCTTGTTCCCCAGCTGGATCTCCAGCAGCACCGAGTCCAGTTCCTGCTGCTCGCTGGCGGCCTTGCTGGCGGCGGTCTCCGAGTACAGCCCGAGGGTCGGGTCCGCGACGGCGAGCGGGACGCCGGCGACCTGGTGGTCGTGCTGGTCCTGTACGGCCTGGCGGTTGCCCGGCTCGTAGATGACGGGTGATGCTTCGGCGAGGTACCGCACCGGCAGGAATATCTGGCTGCGCCCGCCCTCGGTGAGGGTCGGGTCGGAGCCGTTGCGGTTGAACGTCTGGCCCTCGACGCCGTACCGGAGGGCCAGGTACTCGCTGCTGCCGAAGGGTGAGCACAACCAGTCGAGGACCTTGAGGATCTGCTTGATCCGGTTGGCGTTGTCGGTCTTGGCTACAGCGGTGAAGCTGGACAGGGTCGGGCCGGGCGTGCGTAGCTGCGTCCCTGTGCCGTCGCGGGTGGGCGAGAGCATGCCGGTCAGGCGGAAGCCGGGCACGTCTTCCGCCTGACCGTAGAACTTGCCCCACCCGGCGTACCCGCCGATGGTGAACGCGATCGTGCCAGCCAGCATCCACGCGTTGCGCTTCGTGTTGGGCGCGCCCGCGTGGTCGGGATGTATCACCCCCGACTTCACCAGCTCGACGGTGTCCTCGAGGGCCTGCATGAACTGCGGTGTCGTCCCGGAGTGGGTGAAGACGCCACCTTCGGCCTGCCAGGCGCCGGCGCCGCCGGGCCAGTTGCCGGTGATCCCGCTCATCTCAAGGACCGTGTTGAACGGGATCTGTCCGAACGCCCACCGACCAGCCCGCTCGTCGGTCAGCGCGGCCGCCATCTCCTTGAACTCGGCCCACGAATGGGGCTGGAGGCTGAGCCCTGCCCTGGCCAGCAGGTCGGCCCGGGTGTACAGCACGGTGCCGATCCGGGCCCGCGGCACGGGGATGCCCCAGATCCGCTGGTCGTAGACGGTGCTGCGCCAGGCATCGGTGGGCAGGGCGGCGAGGTTCGGGTAGGCGAGGACCGCGTCCCCGGACAGGTACTCGGTGAGGTCGGTGAATGTCGCCTTCAGCATGGCCGGCATCTGCTGGACAACGCCCTGGATGGCCACCATGTCGGGCAGATCGCCACCGGCAATGGTCGTGGCGACCTTGCTCTTGTAGTCAGTCGAGGGGACGTACGTGATCTTCAGTTCGGTGCCGAGTTTGCTGTTGAGGTTCTGCCAGTAGAGGTTCGAGCCGAGCGCGGGGGCGATCGGGTCGTAGGTGTACGTCAGTGCCGTGACGGCTTCGCCCTGCACCGGTTGTGATGCGGCGCTGGAGGCGGTCGGGTAGGTGAAGTATCCCGGCGACACCCCGGCCGGCTTGGCGGCCAGGTCGGGCGTGGCCGCGGTGACGGGCTTGTAGGTGGGCAGCTTGACCGACCCGGTCGAGCTGTTCGGCGAACTCGGGCTGCCGTCGCCGCAGGCCCCGAGCAGCGGTGCCAGCCCCGTCGCCGCGCCGAGTGCCAGGACGTGGCGGCGGCTGAAGGTGGGTGCCATGACGTCTCCTTGCCACATTGCGTGGACGACCGGTCAGCCCTTGACGGCGCCGACCATGAGTCCCTTGGCGAAGTGCTTTTGGATGAAGGGGTAGATGAACAGGATGGGCAGGACGGAGATGACAAGAATCGCCATCTGGACGGAGATTTGTGGTGGCAGGTTCTCCAGGTTCGAGCTGAGCTGGTCGGACCCGATCGGGGTGTTGTTGACGACGTAGGTGCGCAGCACCAGTTGCAGCGGCCACTTTTCCGACGACTGGAGGTACAACATCGCGGAGAAGAAGGCGTTCCAGTACGCCACTGCGTAGAACAGCCCGATCACGGAGACGACCGCCTTCGACAGTGGCAGGACGATCCGCAGCAGGATGCGCATCTCCCCGGCACCGTCCATATAGGCGCTTTCCCGCAGCTCGCGTGGGATTTCCTGGAAGAACGCGCGCATGACGATGACGTTGAACGCGTTCACCAGCACCGGAAGGATCAGTGCCAGGTAACTGTCCAGCAGGCCAAGCTGTTTGACCGTCAGGTACATCGGGATGATGCCCGGGTTGAACAGCAGGGTGAACACCGTCATCAGCAGGATCGGCTTTTGCAGCAACGAACCTGGCCGCGACAGCGCGTACGCCAGAGCGATCGTGCTGACGAGGCTGAGTGCCGTGCCGACCGCGGTGATGCCGGCGCTCACCAGCAGCGCTCGGGTGACGATTCCTCCGGACAGGACGGCCCGGTAGGAGTCCAGCGTCGGTTCGTTCGTCCACAGCACGAAGCCGCCCGCCCTGTTGATCTCCTCCGGGGAGGCGATGCTGGTCATGAGCACCGCCCAGAACGGAACCAAAACCGCCAGGCAGCCCAGGCCGAGCACGAGTCCCCGCGCACCGAACCCCAGCTTGCTGGGCTCGCCCATCCAGACCGGACGCCGGCTGCGGCCCGAGCGTGGCCGCCGCGGCCCTGTGCCCGCGGCGGGGCGCGCCACGGACACCGCCGTCGGCACAGGTCGGCTCGTCACTTGGCGTACACCCCCTGCTCGCCCAGGGCGTGGGCCAACCGGTTGGCGCCGAGCACGAGCGCGACACCGACCATGCCTTTGATCAGCCCAACCGCGGCCGCGGTGCCCCAGTCGCCGCCGACGATCCCGTGGTTGTAGACGTAGGTGTCGAGTACTTCGCTGGCACCGGCGCCGACCTGTGCCTGCTGCAGGATGATCTGCTCGAACCCGACGGACAGCGTGTCACCGAGCCGCAGAATCAGCAGCAGGACGATCACCGGGCGGATGTAGGGCAGGGTCACGTGCCACAGGCGGCGAGCCGCCGAGGCGCCGTCCACCACCGCGGCCTCCATCTGCGCCGGATCCACTCTGGACAGTGCGGCGAGGAAGATGATCGTCGACCAGCCGGTGTCCTTCCAGATCACCTGTGATGTGATCATGAGTTTGAACAACTCGGGTACGCCGACGATGTGGAACGTGGACAGGTCGGCCGAGCGCAGCCAGGCGTTGAGCATCCCGCCGTTGCCGAACATCTGCTGGAACAGGGCGACCACGATGACCCAGGACAGGAAGTGCGGCATGTAGAGGATCGACTGGGTGAGGCGCTTGAGCCGTTCGCTGATGGTCGCGTTCAGGATCAACGCGAGGCAGATCGGCAGCGGGAACACCAAGACCACCTGGATCAGCGTGATGATCAGTGTGTTGACGAGTGCGTTGAGGAACACCGGGTCGCCGGTGAGCACCGGCTCGAAGTTGTCCAGCCCGACGTACGGGCTGTGCCAGATTCCGAGGAACGGCTGGAAGTCCTGGAACGCGATGATGTTCCCGCCGAGCGGCAGATAGTGGAACAGCAGCAGCGCCGTGACCCCGGGAAGCGCCAGCAGCAGCAGGACCCGGTCGCGCCGCCAGCGGTCGCGCAGGTTACGCATCGCCGGTCTCCCCTGGTGCAGGCAGGCCGATGGGCCGGCCCGCGACGCAGGCTTGCACCGCCGCCCGCAGCCGGTCGTCGGCATTGGCCGCGACCCTCCTGCTCCGGGCGACCGCGGGCGCCGGGTCGGTGGCGATGTCGGTGACCGCCGCGACGACCGTCGCCGCGGCACGATGGTCGAGCTCGATCACCAGGTCTGGGGCGCCGAGGTCGGCGAACATCTGAGATTTCGTGGTCTCGGTCGGCTGCCGAAGGTAGACGGTCGGGATCGCATGTCGTGCGGCCAGGATCGGCGAATGACACTCCATGCTGACCACCAGCGACGAGGCGGCGTAGACCCCGGTCGCCTCCTCCAGCGGCCAGTACCGGTCCAGGAGCCGGACCTGACCGAGCGTCTGCGGACTGAGCAGGCTGGGAAGCTGCTCGTGAGCGAGCTCGACGGCATAGCTCATCTCGGGCACCACGACGGCCGGCAGGCCGCTGACGCGTACCCACGTCTCGATTGCCGCCGCCAGCACCGCCAGGTCGTGCGTCACGGTGGCCCGGTTGACCGCGTCGCGCCGCATCTGCTCGCGGGTCGGTTCCGTGCCGTAGATCTTCGCATAGGGGGCGTAGCGCAGCCGCGGAACGAAGCAGGCGAACCGACCGGGCTGCAGGCCGAAACCCTCCAGCAGGCGAGCGGCAGCGACGGCGTCAGTGTGGTCGAACGCGAACGTGCCATCCGGCCCGAAGGCGAGGTCGGGCCCGGTTATCTTCTGGCCGCGCAGGGTGGCCAGGGTCAGCGTTTCGCGGCAGTACACGAAGTCGGCGCTGTCGAAACGCTCCTTGACGTCGTCCTCGAGATAGGACGGTGGGAGCAGATCGACCATCTGTGCCAGCTCCGGCAGCGTCGCCATGGTCGGTGGGCACAGCGGATCCACGGTGACCCCGAAGTACCCATATGGGCGGCCCACGTGCTCGCGCCACCAATCGATCTCGGTGCTCTGGAAGGCGTCGGCGCCCGATCCGTGCATCAGGACGTCCGCGCCGTCGATGGCGGCGGCCAACTCCGGGGCGCTCGGCCCGTCCCCGCCGAGAGTGCCATCGACGACGCGCACGTCGGGAAACGCGTGCCGCAGCATGGATCGTTCGCGCTCCTCCAGCCGCACCGGCCAGAGGATGACCTCGACCTCGGGGGCGAACCGCTGAAACGCCCGCACCACGCCAGGGGAGTGAGCCACGTCGCCGATGTTCACCGTCGCCCAGGAGGACCGCAGGAGGACGGTGCGACGTGTCGATGTCATATGTACTCCTTGTTGACGTAACGTTAATTCAAAATAGAGATGGTGAGACGTTACGTCAAGAACGGAGTAGGCTTGCACCATGGCAACGCAACGTGACGTCGCACGGGCCGCCGGAGTGTCACTCGCCGTGGTTTCGGCGGTGGTCAACGGCACGAGCCACACCCGGATGAAGGAATCCACCCGCACCCGGGTGCTCCGGGCGATGCAGGAATTGGGTTACCAGCCGAACCAGACGGCGCGCTCGCTGCGGCTCAACCAAACCGACATGATCGCGATGATCCTCAACAAGCTCGACAACCCGGTCTACGGACCGCTGCGGCATGGGGTCTACGAGGCGGCGGCGGAGCACGGCGCGACGGTCCTGCTGGGCGATGCCGAGACAATGCGCTCCGGCAGCCAGTTCCTGACCCGGCTGCTCAGCCAGGGCACGGTCGACGGTATCTTGATCCGCGGCGAAGGGCTGCTGGACGACGACGTGATGGCTGAACTCCGCTCCCACCCCAAGCCGATCCTCATCCTGGAACATGCACTGGACCATCCTTGGATCGACGTAGACGATCGCCGCGCGGGCGAGATCGCGACGCGGTTCCTGGTCAACCTCAGCCACCGCCACATCGTCTTCGTCGGGGGTTCGGGATACCTTTCCCAGCAGCGCTACCTGGGCTACCAGCAGGCGATGGACGCCGCCGGCCTGACACCGGCTCCGCACCTGGCCACGGGGTTCGGTGAGCAGGCGGGCGCCGACGGGCTCCGGCAGGCCATGCAGGCGGCAACCGCGCCGACCGCCATCGTCGTCAACAACATCATGAGCGCGGTCGGGGTCCTGGCCGCCGCACGCGACCTCGGCATCGCCATCCCCGACCAACTGTCAGTCGTCGGCATCCACGACGTCGACCTGATGCAACACCTGCGTCCGGCCGTCACCGCAGTCCGGATGCCCATGTACCAACTTGGCAGGGCCGGCGTCGAGGCGCTTTACGACCTGATCGCGGGGCGGCCAAGCGCAGGCGGTGTCATCACCGACCCCGAACCCGAACTGGTGATCCGTGACTCAGCGACCGCTCCGACCCGGATCCGCGATTAGCGTCCGCATGATCGCCCGCGGCTCATATCGATTGTCGTCAGCCCATGTGATGGGGCCCGGGTGGCCATGATCGGTGGCGCTGCAACTGCGGGCATGCGGCTGCAGGGTGAGATATGCGCCTGCCGATAATTACATCCGCCCAGGTCGTGGCCCTGCAAGAGCTTGGTGTGGAATACGCGAGCTCCGCTCTTTCGGGAGACGAGAGCGCGTACGGCGGGATGATCGGCTGTGCTCCTGCGCCTGGCCTATCTGACCGTCACGAACGCATTCGCCGCGCTGCGATTGCTCCCCATGGGCGACCGAGACAAAACGTGGAGATCCTCGCCCTGCGTCACCAGATCACCGTCCTGGAACGCCAACTCGGCGTCGACACCCGAGTGAGATTCGCACCCGAGGACCGAGCCTTCCTGGCCGCGCTCCTGACCTCACTGCCCCGGGAGGTCCTGCATCGGCTGCGGCCGCTCATCCAACCGGATACCGTGCTGCGCTGGAATCGCGATCTGATGCGACGGCGTCATGCCCGTACCTGCCTGTGGGGCTCAAGGGCTCAGGGGCGCCGAATGGCTGGTCCGAATCGCTGGGATCATGTTGCGTGATCTTGTGTACGGTGTACGCCGTCACCCGGCGTTTATTGTCTTTGCCCGCGCTGCTGCTACGGAGGAGCGTCTCCAAGGAGGCGGAACTGCTGGCGCTTCGGCATCAGAACGCGGTCCTACGCCGTCAGGTCCCGCGGGTGCGCCACGAACCATGTGGGTGCCGAATACTGTGTCTCCTCATGCGACCTGGGCGTACTCATGCAGGAGACCGCCGAGCCGATCTCGTCGAGAGACCTCGATGTCGGCGTCAACCGGATCGCGTAGCGCCTGCAGCGGGCTGGCCTGCTGCAGGGCCCGGTGCGGACGATGCCCATTGAAGTGGGTCTCGTACTCGGCGAGGACTTTGCTCAGGTGGCGTTCGTTCGTGATGAGGATCCGGTCGAATAACTCGCGGCGAAAGAAGTCACAGGCAAGAATCCCGGACGCCTGAGCCTTGAGGAACTGAGCCCAGGTCGGACCACCGCGCCGGGGAACTGGATTGAAGCCGTGAAGGGTGTCAATACTCCGTTCACGGTCGTGAGCTGCGGGTTTGTCTCGGCTTCCTGGCCTAAGCAGTGGCCTGGGTCAGGCATGCTCGAGGCTCGTGACGCTCCGTCTCTTCTATATGATCTTCTGCCGCATCGTGGGTTGGCTGACGCTGCTGCCCCGTAGCGACGCGTCCAAGAACCTGGAGATCCTCGTCCTGCGGCACGAGGTCACCGTGCTGCGCCGTCAGGTTCGCCGTCCAAGGCTGTCATGGGCGGATCGAGCAGTGCTGTCCGCGCTGGCCAGAGGGCTGCCGGCGGTGCTGCGCGCCCACCGACTAGTGACACCAGGAACGCTGCTGCGCTGGCACCGGCGTCTGATCGCACGCCACTGGACCTACCTGCACCGGAGAATCGGACGGCCCGCAACCGATCCGGCGGTCGTGGCGTTGATCCAGAGGCTGGCGCGGGAGAATCCTCGCTGGGGTTACGAGCGTATCCGTGGCGAACTGCGGCATCTGGGCCATCAGGTGAGCGGTGCGACCATCCGTCGGGTCCTGAAACGGGAGCGCTTGGGTCCGGCGCCGCGACGGGCCGATGACCGCTGGCGTGATTTCCTCCGCGCCCACGCCGCGAGCACGCCGGCGTGTGATTTCTTCACGGTGGACACCGTCACGCTGCGCCGGTTGTACGTCTTCTTCGTGGTGGAGGTCGGCACCCGGTTCGTGCACGTGCTCGACGTGACCGCGCACCCTGATGGCGCTTGGGTTGCCCAGCAAGCCCGTAATCTTCTCGCCGATCTGACGGACCGGGCCAGGACGTTCCGGTTCCTGATTCGGGATCGGGACACGAAGTTCACCAGCAGCTTCGATGAGGTGTTCACAAGCGACGGCATCCACGTGCTGAAGATCCCGCCGCGGGCGCCTCGCGCGAACGCGTTCGCCGAGCGATGGGTCCGCACCGCACGCACGGAATGCACCGACAGGCTGCTGATCTTCGGCGAACGGCACCTTCGCACCGTGCTGGACGAATATAGCGATCATTACAATCGGCACAGGCCGCACCGCTCCCTCGGCCTTCGAGCTCCCACGGACGACTCCGACGTGATCCCGCTGCCGACCGGCCGGATCGAACGCCGCCAAGTCCTCGGCGGGCTGATCAACGAATACCAGCGGGCTGGCTGACCAACGAGGCGCTGTCAAGAATGCGCAGGTCAGCACCTTGGGCCTAGTTTTGACACCCTTCAGGCTTCAAGGTGCACATCAGCGAGACCTGCCACGACCTTCCCGCGCCAGAGGAGACCGCGCCCGGTACGCAGCCGGGCAACAACGCGCCCGCCACCCCGCCCAACGTGATCACGAATGTGGCCACCACGGACGCCACCGTCCCCGACGTCAAACAGGTCGAGCCGATCCACGCCGCGCTGGGCCGCCGCGCTCTGGTACCCGCCGAGCACTACGTCGATTCCGGCTACGCCGCGGCGGATCTCATCGTCGCCGCCCGCCGCCGCTACGGACTGGCACTGGTCACCCCCGTCCTGGGCGACCACTCCCCGCAAGCCCGTGCCAAGACGGGCTTCGACCGCAGCGCGTTCACCGTCGACTGGGACAACCAGCAGGTCACCTGCCCGCAAGGACAGACCAGCAGCTCATGGAGCCCCTGCATCCAGCGCGGGCAGGAGGCGATCGTGGTCACGTTCGGCGGCGAGGTCTGCCATGCCTGCCCCGCACGCTCGGCATGCACCTCGGCGAAGAAGGGCGGGGGTCAGCTCACCTTGCGCACCCGCGCGCTGCAGGAGGTCCTGGACCAGGGCCGCCGCGAGCAACACAGCACCGATTGGCAGGCCAGGTACGCCATCCGCGCCGGAGTCGAGGGCACCATCCACCAGGGGTCGCGGTCACCGGCATCCGCCAGGCCCGCTACCGCGGCATCAAGAAGGTCCACCTCGAACACGTCTACTCCGCCGTCGCGCTCAACCTCATCCGCCTGGACGCCTGGTGGAACGGCCACGTGCTCGATCGGACCCGCACCAGCCATCTCGCCCGCCTCGAACTCGCGCTGACCGCCTGATCAGAATTCGGCAACAGGGTCGTTGGCCCAGCCGTGCATGATCAGGTTGAGTCTTTTCAGCACGTATCCCAGGGGTAGTTGCGACGTCCTGCGGGTCAGAGCACGGATTTTGGCCTTCGGCGACCGGATCGGGCGATCAGCGATGAAGGTGTAGACGTACCACTTGTCAGTGCCTCGTTTGCGGCGCCACTGGATGTGGAACCCGACGAAGTCGAACCCGTCCGCCATGTGCACCACCTGGGTTTTGGCCTCCGAGAGGCGTAATCCCATCGGGGCGAGCACGGCGGCGATGTCTTCGCGCAACGCCAGGACGTCGTCGTGGTCACCATTGACCAAGACAACGAAGTCATCGGCTTATGCCGAGGCCCGGGTTATGCCGACCTGGCCCGAAGGACGCCTGGTCAGGGCGGTGGGCGGGGTCTCGTTGTCGGCATAATCCTGCACGTTCGCTGGTGATCTGCCTGTCTGGTTCGTGTCAGTGGTTTCTCCGGATGGGAGATGATCATGGAGACGGACGTGGATGCCAGCTGCGCGCCGACAGGTGGGGACAGCGCGGGGCTGCTGGCGGAGTTCTGCACGTGGCTGGATCGGGAGCGGGGCCTGGCGCCGGTGTCGGTGCGCTGCTATTCCAAGCAGGCGAAGGCCTTCCTGGCCGCGATAGGCGGGCCGGAAGCGGTGAGCGGCCTGGACGCGGCCAAGGTCACCGCGTTCATGGTGGACCACTCCCG
This sequence comes from Nonomuraea sp. NPDC050643, assembly GCF_040654715.1. Taxonomy (NCBI): domain Bacteria; kingdom Bacillati; phylum Actinomycetota; class Actinomycetes; order Streptosporangiales; family Streptosporangiaceae; genus Nonomuraea; species Nonomuraea sp. NPDC050643. The sequence goes on from NZ_JBFAIM010000011.1 coordinate 266,941, forward strand.
GGACCGCAACACCTGGTCGGCGAAGGCGATGGTGACGTCGCTGCGGACGTTCCTGCGGTTCGCGCACGCGACGGGGCGGACCGCCGTTCCGCTTGATGGGGCGGTTCCGGCGGTCGCGTCATGGCGACTGTCCGCGCTGCCGCGCGGGGTGCCGGCGGCCGAGATCGAGCTGCTGCTGGCGGGCTGCGACCGGGACACGGCGGCCGGCCTGCGCGATTACGCAGTTCTATCGCTGCTGGCCCGGCTCGGGCTGCGCGGCGCCGAGGCCGCTGGCCTGCAGCTCCGCGACATCGACTGGCGGGCTGGCGAGATCGCGGTCACGGGTAAGGGCAGCCGCATCGAGCGGCTTCCCCTGCCGGCCCCGGCCGGGGAGGCGCTGGCCGCCTGGCTCTGCGGCGGCCGTCCCGCCTGCGAGTCGCGGGCGGTGTTCGTGACGGTGCGGCGGCCTTACCGGCAGCTGACGCCGGAGGCGGTCCGCGCGGTCATGGGCCGGGCCTGCGACCGGGCCGGGCTCGAGCGCCGCGGTGCGCACCGGCTCCGTCACGCGCTGGCGACCGAGATGCTGCGCGCCGGCGCGTCGCTGCCCGAGGTCGGGCAGGTGCTGCGGCACCGCAGCCATCTGTCCACGTCGCTCTATGCCAAGGTCGACCAGGACGCCTTGCGCCCGCTGGCGCGTCCGTGGCCCGGGGTCGGCCGGTGAGCGCGCTGCGGGCCAGGGCCGAGGAGTACCTGGCGATGCGCCGCGCGCTCGGCTTCAGGCTGACGACCCAGGGCCGGCACCTGATGAGCTTCGTCCACTTCTGCGAGGAGCACTCCGCCGATCACGTGACAGCGGACCTGGCGATCGAGTGGGCGACCCGGACCACGCGGGGCAGCGGCGACGAGGTCTACCAGGCCCGGCGGCTCGACGTCGTGCGGATCTTCGCCCGGCACCTGCAGGCGCTGGACCCGGCCACCGAGGTCCCGCCCGAGGACGTGCTGTCACGCCGTTACCGGCGGATCCCGCCTTATCTCTACTCCCCGCAGGAGGTCGCCGCGCTCATGGGCGCAGCCGGCGGGCTCGCGGCGGCGCTGCGGGCGGCAACCTGGCGGACGCTGATCGGGCTGCTGGCCGTGACCGGCATGCGCCAAGGTGAGGCGTGCCGTCTCGAACGGGACGAGGTGAACCTGGAGTCCGGGATGCTCGCGATCGCCGACTCCAAGTTCGGCAAGTCCCGGCTGGTGTTCCTCCACCCGACCGCGGTCGCCGCGCTGCGCGCCTATGAGCGGGCCCGCGACCGGCTGTTCCCGGAACCGAAAGGTGACACCTTCCTGGTCAACAGCCGCGGCGGGCCGCTAGACGGGCACAACATCCAGCACACATTCGCCGTGCTGATCGCGGCGGCGGGTATCCAGGCGCCGCCCGGCCTGCGTGCTCCCCGGCTGCATGACTTGAGGCATACGTTCACCGTCGCGACGATGCTGGACTGGTATCGCGATGGCGGGAACGTGCAGGCCCGGCTCCCGCTGTTGTCCACCTGGCTTGGCCATGTCGACCCCAAATCGACCTACTGGTATCTCCAGGCCGTCCCCGAGCTCCTCGCGCTGACAGCAGGAAGACTCGAGCAGGCGGACGGGCAGGTGGTCCGATGACCGACCTTGCCCCCATCCTGCAGGGGTTCTTCATCGACCGGCTGGCCCGGCAGAAGAAGGCCAGCCCGAACACGGTCGCGGCCTACCGCGACACGTGCCGGCTCCTGCTGTCCTTCGCGCAGGCCAAGACCGGGAAGGCGCCCAGCAGGCTCAGTCTCGCGGACCTGGACGCCACGATGATCGGCGCGTTCCTGCAGCACTTGGAGGATGACCGAGGCAACGGCAGTGCCACCCGGAACGCCCGGCTGGCCGCGATCCACTCGCTGTTCAGCTATGCGGCCCCGCGGGCACCCGAGCACGCCGCCGTGATCAGCCAGGTCCTGGCCATCCCGCCCCGCCGGCGCGAGCGCGCCATCGTCAGCTACCTCATCCCCGGGGAAACCGACGCCCTGCTCGCTGCCCCCGACCGCACGACCTGGCACGGCCGCCGCGACCACGCCCTGCTCCTGCTCGCCGTCCAGACCGGCCTACGGGTATCGGAGCTCACCGCACTCACCTGCCAGGACGCGCATCTGGGCGTCGGCCCGCACGTCCGCTGCCACGGCAAGGGACGCAAAGACAGGGCGACCCCGCTGACCAGCCAGGTTGTCAGGGTGCTGAAAACCTGGCTCGCCGAACTCGGCCCCAGCCCCCGCCCAGGACCCGGCATGCCGCTCTTCCCGACCCGGGCAGGCGGACAGCTCTCCCGTGACGCCGTCGAGCGGCTCGTCACCAAGCACGCAACCGCAGCCGCGAACAGGTGCCCGTCGATCAAGGAGAAGAACGTCACCCCGCACACGCTCAGGCACACCGCCGCCATGTCACTCCTGCGGGCCGGAGTCGATACCTCGGTCATCGCCCTCTGGCTCGGCCACGAGGACGCCCAAACCACCCAGGTCTATCTCCACGCCGACATGAGCATCAAGGAACAGGCCCTCGCCCGCGTCCAGCAACCGGGCACCAGCCCCGGACGCTACCGCCCGCCCGACACCCTGCTCGCGTTCCTCGACACCCTCTAGATGATTGAGTCCAAGGCGTAGCTGCGGAGATAGGGCGAGGATGTCCATCCTCGGGTTGTGACGACCGAACTGGACACCCTCGCAACCGCAC